>JAVEZD010000172.1:0-4423 GCA_034003165.1 Bacteroidales bacterium
AGCTGATCATTTGTGAGAGTCTTCAGCTTTTCGTATTCCTCACGGATTTTCTCAACATAGGGTGAGATTTCTTTAATGTCCTTCTCATATTTGTTGCCCAGGAACATGCCCAGGACCTTTGTAACAAAGCTCATCTTTTCTGAATTACTGCAAATCTTAAAATATGTGCAAAATTAGGTATTTTTTCCCACTTATGTTTCCCACACCCTGAATATGTATCAACAGTCGGCGGCCTTCATCTTTCAGTCCCTGCATTACTATATGCCGGAGTGAAATAGGTGGCTGCCCAAACCGGAAACAGTCAGAAATCATCACTTTACAAGGTTGTATTTCAATACTGCCATCCTGTTTCCCGACATGATCCTTATAAAATAAACTCCCTGTGAGAGTCCTGAGATATCAATTATGGGCTCTGCCGTATCTGCTGTCATGTTTATTGCCACAACCCTCCCTGCAGCATTATAGATACTGTAGCTAAGTTCATCTGTAACCCACGATTGCGGTATCTCAAGGTTGATGATTCCGTTTCCGGGGTTGGGGTAGTATAAAAGAGAGTCTTCATACAGTTCCTCAGCCGTCTCAAACAGCGGGTTTATGACAAGGTTATCGAGCATCCATCCCCAGCCGTTGGCATAGGGATCGGAATGCAGTCTGAAACGAATCAGCAGAGGGGAGCCCGGCTCAACCAGACCTGGAAAATCAGCCGTTATAACATGATCATAAATATCAGTTACTGAGGGGACATATAATGAATTGCCTTCCTCATCAATACTGCCGGTATAGGCGTTCATCCATGCGCTCCTGTACCTTGAATCATATCCGTCGGCCACAGCAAACCATGTCTTTCCGTAGTCGGCTGAAGCTTCGATAACTACATAATCGTAGAAATCGTCCGTTCCGAATAAAGCTCCATCCTCACCAGGCTCAACCATAACAATCTCATCAAAGGCTAATGTAAGTCCTGACGGGTCATAGATGACCGGGACACGAAGTATTGCAAAGAAATCGAATTCACTGTTATCTTCTTCAGGACTTGCATACGGATGTTCAGAATGAAGTGCCCTGTCGGGGAATCCATCGGCATCACCGGTTCTGAAGCCTTCGAGGTAGAAATCATCAAACGCATCAGAGAAGTTGGTCGAATACCTCTCGACAGGATCAGTGGCAGTCACAATACTGACAGCATAATAACCTTCTGACGGTGATACCCTGAGGTTGGGGCTGCCGGCTTTGTCATAAGCTATAATCCTGTATCTCAATGAGTCTGTTTCGCTGAAGTCTTCCTCCTCAACACTCAGAACCGTTTTGTAAAGATCCCCGGCAAGAGGCTCAAGTCCAATACTTATCCATTCTCCTTCCCTGATACTGTATTCCGCATATACGGTATCAACACCTATATTATCTGTAACCGATGCACTGAAGGAAACAGAGTCGATCATACTGAAAAACCAGGTTACGGGAGAATGATCTATAACAGGCTTCACCGTATCGGTACCGATAAACACACTGTATGGTGCCTCATCTGCCAGTGAAGGCATCCTGTAAATTCGCGAGAAGATATCTTCAGTATATATATAATACTCAAGCCTTGTGTTATAGCCTGAAACCGGCAGTACAGCACTGAAAAGACTGCTCTGTTCATTAACAGCAGACATTGGCAGTGTATCCCGGCTGGCAAAACCGTCCATGGACCACACCAGCCTCACATTGTCTCTGTTAAAAAGAGTATCTGACTTTACCGTGGCTGAGATTGTGATTCCGGGAACCGGTTCTTCCGTATCATGTTCGGGTTCGTGGGTTATCCTTGTATTAATCCACCCCATGTCACCCAGCATAGACAAAATAAGTCGGCCGGGATCATGTATTGCTTCTCCAAGATCGATAAAGGGAGTCATAAGTGAATTAACAGGAAGGGTTGTGTTCTCGTCGAGATGTGAGACACTCGAACCCGGATCCCATGTGGGAGGGGCCCACAACCTGACCCTCCCTCCTGAAAGATAGTAATTTACAAGAGGTCCACTGAAATAAAGCTGATTTCCTGTAATAGCAGAATAAAGTGCCGGAGAATAATTTTCAAATGCAAGGGTATCTGTAAGTCTGCTTCCACTGAGATTCTCAACAAAGGTATCGTATATAAGCGGGAAAGAGCCAAAGCCATAGTAAGCGGCAGAATTATCGTCAGTGACATCCATGGAATCAAAAAATCCCAGACCATGGCAAAGCTCATGAATGACAACGGTTACCAGATCGTACTGACTGGAGGGTGTATTGCCATCAGTCCCGAAATACCAGTTTATTGTACTGTTAATCTCAAGATCAATATCCGCAGAATAGTCTGTGTTAATACTTTCGCCAAGTATCTTTTCGGCCAGAGGAAGAGGATATGCGGAATACGGATCGTGAGCATCGATTATCCAACCAGGCACCAGGCCTGTAATAGCTGAATTACCAAGTACGCCTCTCTGAGAGATTCGTTTCCAGGTCGCTGTTACTGATATACGTGTATCCTCCGGAAGCAGAGCCTCCATTATTGAAACTGCATAATCAACAGCTTTCTGAACTGTTACCGGGAAGTTATTGTAAGTGACTGAAATTTCTGCACCTCCCTTTGAGTCTTTTTTATTAAAGAATTCTTTGGGAGGCGGCAGATACATTCTGTTTACTTTGGTTCCCGCATAGGAAACAACAGTAATACGATTGTCCGGCTTAAATGACTGCGGAAGAACGGGTGTCAGAAGTACAAAAATAAATAAAGCTGACAGCGAAATTTTTTTCAGAATCATGTTGCCGGAGTAGCTGCTTGGCCTGTTGCTGTTCTAAGATTAATTATATCCCTGTCAAACTGGTACATGTTATTTTTTCCAACAAGGTTGAGTTTGTCAATGATGGTCCTTACTGAGGATTCTTCCTCCACCTGTTCAGTTACGAACCACTGCAGAAAATTATGGGTATTGTAATCCTGTTCGGCAAGGGTTAGTGCAACTATTTCATTAATGCTTTCTGTTATATACTCCTCATGCTTAAGCACCTCACTGAACATTTCAGCTACACCTTTGTATTCAGAGGGCGGATTGCTGAATGCCGGAATTATGGCTTTCCCTCCTCTTTCGTTGATATAACTGATAAACTTAAGCATATGCATTCTTTCCTCTTCAGCCTGTGCATATAGCCATGCTGCTATACCTCCAAATCCTGATGTTTCGGCCCACGAAGCCATGGCAAGGTAAAGATTAGAGGAATAACCCTCTCTTTCAATCTGTCTGTTGCAGATATCTTCAATTTTCTTTTTCAACATAACCGTTAGTTTTTAGTAATGTAAATTTAAATATTCTGACTGTAAAGCAGCGACTCAATCTTTGAAATCAGATCATGGAGAGAAAAGGGCTTGGGATAGGCTTCATCAGCGCCAAGTGTTCTGGCAAGCTGAAGATAACTTGCAGGTCCCGCCTTCCCTCCTCCTGAGATGGCAATAATTTTTATTTCCGGTTTAATCTGTTTCAATTTCATTATCACTTTCAATCCATCCTCTTCGGGCATAATAAGATCCACAATGACCAGGTCTGTAACCGAAGGTTTGAAATGAGAAATGGCTTCTTTTCCGTTTTCGGCTTCAATAACAGTAAACTTCCTCCGCGTAAGGGACATCTTGAGCATTTCCCGCAGTTCACTGTCATCTTCGACGATCAATATAACAGGCGATTCATTCATTCTGTTCAGCAAATGTAGAAAAAATTCCTTCAAAAGCGGGAAGGTAAATCCCGAAGAGCGAACCCTTGAGCTTCGTACTTGAAACCAGAATCTCTCCTCCCATTTCAGTAACGATGCCATAGGCCACAGAAAGTCCAAGCCCTGTGCCTTTCCCTACCTCCCGTGTCGTGTAAAAGGGTTCAAAGATTCTTGATACAACAGCCGGATCCATACCTTCACCTGTATCATTAATATATACCCGGACGTATTTCCGGACATCAGTATTTATATTAATCAAACCATTAACTTCTGATGAGTCAATAAGTTCCATACCTACCCTGAGTATTCCGCCTTTAGCCTCCATAGCCTGCAGCGCATTTGTAATAATATTAAGGAAGACCCTGAACAACTGTATCTGATCGGCATTAACAACAACTTCATAACCGGGGATTTCGGCGATAACCCTAATATTGTCGGGTGCTGAGGACCGGGCCAGGTCGAGAGCCTCTGTAAGGATTTTACCCACATTGACGGGCACCACTTTTATTTCAGACGATCGGCTGAATGCAATAATCTGTTCGGTGAGGGATCGGGCCCTGTAAACAGCTGCAAGAATCTTAGCTGTTTTATCCTGTGAAGAAGAGCCCCGGGGCAGATCTTCATCCAGCATCTCAGCATATCCGGCTATTGTGGCCAGTATATTATTGAAATCATGTGCTATCCCTCCTGCCAGTGA
>JAVEZD010000173.1:0-4415 GCA_034003165.1 Bacteroidales bacterium
GTTGCCCGGTATCTCTGACGGGTAGCCTGCCAATGAACATATCTGGTATATAGTCGCCATCGCCGTCGAACTCTCCATAGTATGTGTCTGATACATAACCTGTACCGTAATATGGGATTTTACTTACGTCACCAATTATAAGAAGATATTCGGGTGCCACAGAGTTCGATGAGTAATGGTCGTAGAGTTTCTGAAGAGTGTCCTTAAGTGGCAGGTAGCCGGTAGCAGCAAAATCCCTGCCCTTGTACAGTACATCAGTCCTGAATCCTTTGATGGTTTTCCATTTAAGGAAGGGTTCGAGCTGTTTTCTGAATATGGTATCGGTTACTATTATCATTCTTACCGGCTCATCAGAATAACCTGTAATAAGATCACCGGGAGAATAATTCAGAACACCCTTGCTCAGGGCTTCGCTGAAGAGAAGTGATTCTTCTGAAGTAACTCCGGAAAGGAGACCGTCCTCACCCTTGAAAGTAATGTCAATGTCCATAGAGGTGATAATCTCAAGCCTGTTTGAGGATGGATCATATCTTACCGGAGAAATAATAAGATTGGCAATCTTTTTACCACGTAGTATACCAGCTTCTTCTATTCTTACCGTATCGGAAGGGATAAATCCCCTTGAAGAATAGATACGTTTGTCCATTGCAAATTTCCGTTGAACAGCGTTAAGGTTTTTTGTCTCACTTTCCTGTGCTGGATAAAGCAGACCTCTGAAATTTTCAGAAGCTGGACTTATAAATTCGGAACGGACATTGCTTATTCTTATCTCAGGGAAAGCATCACCCTGAATGGTGATGAGTCTGCTAATCACAGGCAGTTCGGGCTTGCCAGGTTCAGCAGTCCTTGAATACCCCTCTGCCCCGATCCTGTAGAAATCCCCTTCGTCAATATGGATGCCTGTAAGAGTCATCCCGTTCATACGGTGATGAATCTTTATCGATTGCCTGTCTTTCTCAATGCCTGCCATATCTGTTTTAAGGCCAAAAGAATAGCGATGGCTATTCCCCTGTTGCGCTCCGGCAAGAAGCGTGGATAGGAAATAAACAGGCAGAACTAAATATGTCTTAAACCCCAAATGCATCAGTGTTAAAGTATTAACGCTGAATACCCAAATTCAGTGCAAGTTATAAAAAAAAGAGACAAAGAAAACAAGAAGATATTTAAACCGGCCTTGCCCTTGTATAACAATCATTGGTGATTTTTGATGGGACTAAGTTCCTGTATTTATGCTGTGATTAATAAAATTTCGTATATTGGGTAGATGATTTTTATATAAAGGCCGCATGTGTGTTTAAGACTGATATGTATGTATTGCGAAATCAAACATGCATGTATATAATTATCAGGCATATGGCTTTTACCAGCATTTTAAACAGGAAGTAAAACCGAATTTAAATTATAAACCGGTTAAATATGAACCCCGCATGCATTGCAGACAGAAACACGTATGTAGATAATATTCAGACATGTGGCTTGCGTCAGACCATTAAAATAAAAATTATATACTGATGAAACATTTAAGCAGAAGAGGTTTTCTGAGGACAGGTGTGGCCGGGGCCGCCGGACTTGCTCTTGCGCCTTCACTGGGAGCGGCACCTTCAACAGTTGCCGATAAGGAAATTATACGCAGGAAACTGGGAAAAACGGGAATTGAAGTTCCTGTGGTCAGCTTTGGGGTTATGAGGGCTGACAATGCAAACCTTTGCAAAGCTGCCTATGAAAATGGTATCAGGCTCTTCGATACTGCCAACGGTTACCAGAACGGTAACAATGAGACCATGCTTGGGAATCTCCTTAAAGACTATCCCCGCGACTCCTTCTATCTTGCAACTAAGGTAAAGCCGGCAGGCGCCGACAGGGATGGAAAGCCAACCAAAGAGACCACTACTGATGATTTTCTTGAAAAGTTCAGCTCAAGTCTGGCAAGGCTAAAGATGGATTATGTTGATATCCTGTATGTTCACGATGTCAGTACCCTTGAGATGATGGAGTCGAAACCAATTCTTAATGCTGTCAGTAAGTTAAAAAAGGAAGGGAAAGCCAGATTCATAGGTTTTTCAACCCACCGTAATGAACCTTTAGTCATTGATGCTGCGGCATCATCAGGCAACTGGGATGTGATTCTTACATCATACAATTTTCAACAGGCATACAGAAAGGAACTGGATGCTGCCATAAGTAAAGCTGCAGACGCTGGTATAGGGATTGTTGCCATGAAGACACTGGCTGGCGGAGGTTTCCTTGACAAGGAAAGGTCAAAGCCTATCAATACCACAGCTGCAATTAAATGGGCACTCTCTAATCTTAACGTACATACAACTATCCCGGGAATGACCACCTTCGATCAGCTTAATCTCAACCTGAAGATATTGTCCGACATCTCCCTGACTGAACAGGAAAGGAATGATATCTTCCTGGCAAGTGCATCGCAGGGCCTTTTCTGTTCAGGATGCAGTGAATGTCTCTCTTCGTGCCCCAGGAATGTTCCCGTTCCTGATCTGATGAGAGCCTATATGTATGCCTACGGTTATGCCAGTCCGGCCATGGCCCGGACCCTGCTCGATGAACTGGGTATTGATTCCGATCCCTGTTCCTCCTGTTCCTCCTGCAGCGTGAAATGCTCCCGGGGATTCGATATAAGGGGAAAGGTTGCAGATATCTCAAGGCTCAGGGACGTTCCTGCTGAGTTTCTTGCTTAGTTTAACAGCTGACTGCCTGGCCTTTGGCTGAATTTACTATCGGAGAGACATTTATGTTTTTCAAACACAAATAATCATGTTAATGATATTCTGATATATGAGTTTCATGTCAGACCATTAAAATAAAAATTATATACTGATGAAACCCACATGTATTGCAGACACAAACACGTATGTATATAATTTTCAGACATGTGGGTTCCATCAGACCATTAAAATAAAAATTATATGCTGATGAAAAGAGGTATTCACTTTCTGCTTTTTTTATTTTGTTTCCAGGGTACAATAAGTGCTCAGGATATTTCATTCCCTGAACTTTCAGGATTCAGGAAACAGACATCTTATCCTGTCTATCTGCCTGATAACCTTTGGGATTTTATTAATGGCGCCGCAGATAATTACCTGGCTTATGGATTCGCTGATCTGCATGTGGCTGAGTATAAAAAGGGAAAGAATACAATAAAGCTCGAGATATACAGGCATCAGGATAATACCATGGCATTTGGTATTTATTCTTCGGAACGGTCGTCCGGCTTCGAGTTTTTAAAACTGGGATCCCAGGGCTACAGGACAGGAGGGTCGATAAATTTCTTCAAGGGAAATTACTATGTCAAGATAAGGACCTTTTCAAAGAAGGAAAATATCCTTAAGGCAGTTGAGAATCTTGCTATCAGGGTTGCTGAATCATTGCCCGGCGAGGCTGCAATGCCTCAGGCTCTTCTAATGTTTCCCGAAAACGGACTTAAAAAGAACGAAGAGGTTTTTATTAATGAGAGCGTCCTTGGTCATGATTTTCTTAACAAGGCCTTCAGGGCCGGGTATGAAGTGGGTCCTGACAGCTTTTCAATATACCTCTTCAGAGGAGATGCCACAGGTATAATGAAGGCAGCTATGACCTATGTAACCACTACCGGCATGGAAGCAGATGAAGGAGCAGAAGGAAAATATGTGCTTACTGACGGTTATAACGGAACTGTCTTTCTCGGCTGGAAAGATGGTGCTTTGGTTCTGATAACCGGACTTGCGGCTGATCAGGCAGATATTGCTGATAGTTATATCTCCGGTATTCTGAAATAAAGGAGTATTTATATGAAGGTGGCAGCCGGTCTTTTCAGACTATTTCAAGCTGATCGCCTACAAGTTTTTTAAGGCCCAGATACGAATTGACAACAGGCAGATCTTTATTGTCGTCGATAACGTTCTGAGGAGGTTTGAAAAGTATCCCCAGCTCCGCTGTTCTAAGCATAGATATATCATTATAGGAATCACCTATGGCAATGACCTTGAAGTTAAGTTTCTGAAGTGCTTCAACAACCTTTTTCTTCGCATCAGCCTGTCTGAGATTGAAATCCGTTATAAAGCCGTTTTTATCAATGGTAAGGTGATGGCAGAAAAGAACGGGCCACCCCATCTTCTCAAGCAGGGGGTCTGCAAATTCCCTGAAGGTGTCGGAGACAATTATCATCTGTGCTTTTTTGTGAAGCCAGCTTATGAAATCGAGAGCTCCAGGCATAAGTTCGAGAAGTGAAATCACCTTCTGTATATCGTTTATGGTGATTCCGTGTTGCCTGAGAATCTCAAGCCTTCTTTTCATGAGGGCGTTGTAGTCGCTTATGTCGCGTGTTGTGAGTTTAAGTTCATCTATTCCTGTCCATCTTGCCACATTGATCCAGACTTCCGGAACCAGCACACCTTCGAGGTCACTGCAAATAA
>JAVEZD010000174.1:0-4371 GCA_034003165.1 Bacteroidales bacterium
GTAAGAGTGACAAACACCGGATTCACCAAAAAGGAAAACCTGGCCCTGGTCCAGATGCTTCCTTCAGGCTGGGAGATAAGGAACACCCGATTGTTCGGGGCCGATTATGGTATAAGGGAAAGCAACAGCGACTACCGCGACATAAGGGATGACCGTGTGAATACTTACTTTGGACTGGCAAGAGGAGAGACAAAAACCTTCGTGCTGATCCTAAACGCTGCCTATCAGGGTGAGTTCTACCATCCTCCCGTATGGTGCGAGGCTATGTATGATACTGAAAGCTATTCAAGGCTTCCCGGATACAGGGTAAGAGTTACAGGACCGCGTAACTGACCGTATTATACCTTGACCAGGAAACTGAAAATATTAACTGCAGGTGGTGTGGCGATTCTGGCCCTGGTACTTTTTTCGCCTTTTCCCCGGTTCAATGATCCCTGTTCAACAGTGGTTGAAGCTGCTGACGGAACACTTCTCGGGGCCAGAATAGCCGGTGACGGGCAATGGAGATTTCCTGCCTCTGATTCTGTTCCTGAGAAGTTCTCAAAAGCCATAGTGACCTTCGAAGACAGATATTTCTGGTTTCATCCCGGTGTTAACCCTGTTTCAATACTTAGGGCTCTGTCAGAAAACCTTAAAGCGGGCAGGATAGTCAGTGGTGGCAGTACCATTACCATGCAGGCAGCCCGTCTTGCCAGGGGAAACAGGGAAAGAACCATAGTTTCAAAACTCTCTGAGACGCTCTCGGCCCTTAAACTTGAGCTGCTCAGGTCAAAGAAAGCCATACTGGCCATGTATGCCGCAAATGCTCCCTTTGGAGGGAACACCGTAGGCCTCGAAGCTGCTTCACTGAGATATACGGGGAAGCCGCCTTCCGAACTAAGCTGGGCCGAAGCATCTACACTGGCCGTGCTGCCTAACTCACCGTCGCTTATTTATCCCGGGAAAAACCAGGAACAGCTTAAGGCCAAACGCGACAGACTCCTCCATAAGCTGTACAAAAGGGGCTACCTCGATTCACTTACTCTTGTCCTGTCACTCGATGAACCTCTTCCCGGAAGACCCGAAAGCCTGCCTGCCGGGGCACAGCACCTAACAGACTGGTTTTACAGCACCGAAAGAGGAAAGAGGGTCACAACAACCATTGATGCCAACCTGCAGAGAAGAGCAACGGAGGTCATGAGAAAGCACCAGCAGGCTCTGTCAGAAAATTTCATCTTCAACTCGGCATGTATCATTGTCGAGGTGAACACGGGAGAGGTGAAAGCCTATGTAGGTAACAGTAGCACGGAAGAGGCTCCTGCTCACGGGGGTAATGTCGATATCATACGATCGTCAAGAAGTACGGGAAGCATTCTTAAGCCTATCCTCTATGCAGCCATGCAGCAGTCGGGAGCCATCCTGCCGATGACCCTTGTGCCTGATATCCCGACAAGGTTTCCGGGGTTCAGTCCCGATAACTTCGATCACAGCCTTAGCGGTGCAGTATCAGCCACTTCAGCCCTTGCTCAGTCGCTTAACATACCGGCAGTAAGAATGCTTCATATGTACGATCCTGAACGTTTCCTAGAACTGCTTAAGCTTACAGGCTTCAGCACCCTGGACAAACCAGCATCACACTATGGTCTTTCCCTTATCCTTGGCGGTGGTGAGACAAGCCTCTGGGAACTCGCAGGAGTATATGCATCCATGTCGCGGGTACTAAACAGGTTCAACAGTGGAGAAGGATACTCCACCGGTGACTATCATCCACCTGTCCTGGTGAGCCCCTCCGGCCGGCCGGCTTCCTCTCAGCCCGAAGCTAATCCTCCACTTGATGCCGCTTCCATCTGGCTTACCTGGGAAGCCCTGCAGAAAGTGAACCGGCCTGAGAGTGAAAGCGGCTGGCATTACTTCGGTTCATCGGTGCAGCTTGCCTGGAAAACAGGCACCAGCTTTGGATTCCGCGACGCATGGGCTCTTGGTACTACTCCCCGCTACGTAGTGGCTGTCTGGGCAGGTAATGCCGACGGGGAAGGCCGGCCCGGACTGACGGGTTTGTCAGCTGCAGCTCCGGCATTGTTCGACCTGGTTTCACTTCTGGAACATGATGAATGGTTCTCAAGGCCACAGACAGGCCTGACGGATATAACCATATGCAGGCAGAGCGGGTACAGGGCCGGACCCGACTGTCCCGACACTGAAGAAGCAACTGTACATATAAACGGGCTGAGAACAGGCATGTGTCCCTACCACCAAATAATACACCTTAACAGTGATAAAACCCGTCAGGTAAATGCCGATTGCTATCCTGCAGAAAAAATTGTAAGCCAGCCCTGGTTCATCCTCCCTCCTGCCATGGAATACTTCTACAGGAAGAAACATCCTGAATACAGGATACTGCCACCTTTTGAAGAGGGGTGCAGCACCGGGAAAAACATTACTGACATGGAATTTATCTACCCTCCTGAAGGAACAAGGATCTTTATCCCCCGTGACCATACAGGGGAAAAAACCAGGATCATCCCCGAGATAGTCCACAGGAATCCTCAGGAGAAAATATTCTGGCACCTCGACAGTGAGTACAGGCTCACGACACAAAACATCCACCAGGTCGAACTCTATGCCGATCCGGGCCGGCATACCATAACAGCAGTCGACGGTGAAGGCAACACCATCAGTTGCACATTTACCATAGAAGGAACCCTGAGATAATATATCCTGTTGCCTGATCCTTTCCTCCGATAGTTATTGCTTTTTTTCGCTTACCTGCCAAATCTTTTTAATCTTTGCGTTTGTTAACTGACTACGCCCATGAATGAAAATGTAAATGAGGAGATCTTCCCGGTAGTTGATGAGACCGGCAAAACCATATCCACGGCACCACGAAGTGTTTGTCACAACGGTAAAAGCATGCTTCTTCATCCTGTGGTGCACCTGCATCTCTTTAACTCCTCCGGTGAACTATACCTCCAGAAAAGAGCCCTTACAAAAGACCTGCTGCCAGGTATGTGGGATACTTCGGTAGGCGGTCATATGGATCCGGGGGAGACTCCCGGGGAAGCCCTTATCAGGGAAGCAGCAGAAGAGCTTGGGATAACTGACATATCATTCCGCAGCGGTAAAAACTATATATGGCAGTCAGCCATTGAGAGAGAACTCGTATACACCTTCACTGGTACCTCATCCGAAACACCCGTGGTCAACAAAGAAGAGATAGAGGAAGGACGGTTCTGGAGCCTGAAAGAGATTGCAGAAAACATGGGGAAAAACGTCTTCACCCCTAATTTCGAACACGAATTCAATATGCTTATCATGAAAATCTCGTGATTTAACTGATGACAGCAGCCTGAGCGGGATAATAAACAAAAAATCTGTATCTTTATTCTGATCAAATAAAAACGCTCATGGACAGATCCGTTAAAATACTGATACTCAGCAACGAAATTGAAGCCAGACTACTATCTGGCATCCTTATGGAAAAAGGAATTCCTCATCTTATCAGATCATATCACGATTCAGTGTATGACGGACTCTGGCAGATGCAGTCGGGTTGGGGTCATCTTGAGGCACCGGCCGAATATGGTGAAGAGATAATTTCAATATATAACTCCATGTCTGAAGAATAACCGTGGCCCTCTGCCTGCTGATACTATTCTTCAGAACCATCCCCGATTTATATCAGCCTTCGCTACCTGTACTAATTTGTATAAATGACAAAATCAGGATTCTGACATGACAATTATCGTTATTTAAGTCAGCCATCAGCTTTATCTTGTACTAAGCAAATCGATTATCAAATTTACATAACCGGTTCTGCAATGGGTATTGTGCCTTTATGGTTTTTTGAACATTTCCCGTCGGGAATATGTTATAACAAAGGATTCAAATACTTGATTAATATTTGTTTCCATGAACCACAGGAGTACATGCATTTAAAGCAACATGAGTCTTTTCAGGTAAAAAGCACTTAATCATGAACAACGCCATCTACAACTTCAGGGAACCCGTAAATGAACCGGTATATGACTGGTCGAAAGGATCTGTTGAACGGGAAATGATTGAAAAGGAACTCCGTGAGCAGGAAAGTAAAATCGTTGATATACCTCTAATAATAGGGGGTAAAGAGATCCGGACAGGCATTACAGGGAAGATAACCAAGCCGACGGATCATAGTCATGTACTTGCCACATGGCATAAGGCAACAGAAAAAGAAGCTGGTCTTGCGATAGAAGCAGCCCTGAAAGCAAAGGACGCCTGGATGAATCTTGCATGGATGGAGCGGGCAGCTATCATGAACCGGGCTGCTGAACTTATTTCAAAAAGGTATCGCTATGTAATCAATGCCTCAACCATGCTTGGCCAGGGGAAGAGTATCCATCAGGCTGAGATCGA
>JAVEZD010000175.1:0-4324 GCA_034003165.1 Bacteroidales bacterium
TTATGAAAACAGTTAAATCTTTTCTGATCCTCATGATCTTGTCCGGATTGACTACCGGAAGTCTTATTGCACAGGAAAAGGCTGTGATTAAAATTGACCCTGACCGTAAGATAGGAAGCGTTGATCCGAATATCTACGGTGCTTTTCTTGAGTCCATGGCTGCTTACCGTGGCATTTATGAACCTGACTCCAGATTTGCTGATGAGAACGGATTCAGGAAAGATTTTATTGAACTGATAAAAGAGCTTAATGTTCCTGTTGTCAGGTGGCCCGGCGGAAATTTTGTATCGGGATATAACTGGGAAGATGGTATTGGTCCCAAAGACTTACGTCCAAAGAGGGCAGATCTGGCCTGGAATACAATCGAGACCAATGCTATGGGTACGGATGAATATGCTGAATTCTGCAAGCTTATAGGGGCTGAGAATTTTGTCTGTATCAATGCAGGAACCGGTACCCTGGATGATGCAAGATACTGGGTGGAATACTGTAATTATCCCAAAGGGACATACTACTCCGATTTAAGGCGGAAATATGGCAATGAGGAACCATTTAAGGTAAAATACTGGGCTCTTGGTAACGAGACTGACGGACCGTGGCAGATAGGGCAGAAAAGCAAGGAGGATTATGTAAAATTTGCTCTTGAGGCAGCCAAGCTTATCCGGCTTGTCGACCGGGATGTAAAGCTTGTGGCCTCAGGTGCATCAAACTACCCCGGGGTTACAGGGGGACAGTATAATCCGGAGGAGGGTTGGATTGCCTGGAATGATTATATTCTGGACCATATGGCCGGATCAATTGACTATATTTCCGTCCACAGGTATGCTACACAGGCTCTTAGAGGAAAGGGGGAGGAGACCTTTTCAAATGTGATGTCGCTGGGACTTGAGATAGATATGCTTATTGAAATGACACAGAATCAGATTGAAAAGGCAATGATGAAATCGGGATCGCGCAGACCGATATATATCTCATTTGATGAATACAGTGCCCGCGGCAATGGTCTTACCGGAACCTTGTTGCTGGCCCAGCATCTGAACTCCTTTATCCGTCATGCCGATATTGTAAAGATGGCAAATATAACCATGATAACAGCCCTGGCGGGAAACTCCCCTGATGGATACTTCAGGAATACACTTTATTATCCGTTCAGTCTATATTCACATAATTGCAAAGGAACTGCCCTTGATGTGTATACAAGCAGTGAGACATACAACAGTGATGTTTTCAATGATGTGCCTTATCTTGATGTAACTGCCCTGCTTAATGAGTCGGGAACGGAGGTGATTTTGAATGTGGTCAACAGGCATGAGACCAAAGCACTGACAACTGATATAATACTGCAGGCAGGAGAGTATACTGGAAAAGCCAAAGTAAGTGAAGTTAACGGAGCGACTATAGCTTCTACCAACACTAAGACTCAGGAGGATGTTAAGACAGTAACCAGGGACATAAATTTCAAGGGAAACAGTATCAGTTACAGCTTCCCGGCACATTCGTTTACGCAGATTCAGATTCCCGTCAAATAATTGAATATGGGCATATGCTCATTTTGAGCGGGAGCCTTTGTTTATGAGGATATGTTTACGGTGAGAAGAGGGCAGGAACGGGGGAGAGAGCCCCTTGCCTGCCCTTATTCATTGTGCTTGTTGAAAACCGGCAGGCTTGAATATATTCGGGACCAGTCAGGTCTGAATGCAGCGAAAATGTGTTTGCCTTTGGCTTTAGTTTGTCATAATTTTGATATACAATTCACGAATCCATTTTAATTGCACAAGCTGGTGATCGTTAATATTTCTCATTTGCGGTGAGTGGTCAGAGCGACCGGCTTTTGCAATAATGCCTGTTAGATAAGGGCATGGATATAATTTGCGGTATTCTTTAAACCATTCTTTCTGAAAATGTCTAATATCTGATAGTCATCAAGAGGTGGATTCTTTTTGTTCATCACCAAATCCCTAAATGCTTTTATGCTGGTCTCATGATTAAGATCAATAATGTCAGTTATAAAATCATCGGGGTCTTTAACAGACAATCCAAAACCAGAAATATATTCTTTGGGAAAATGTTTTAAATTATTAGTAACTATTAAGTTAGCATTGGTTTTTATTGCTGCAGCCAGGACATGGCGATCTTTAAGATCAGGAAGTGATAGTGTTTCAATCAGAGGTTCGTAGTTTTCGACCAGGGCATCCGGGAAAGCATCATTAACTATTAAGGTTCTTTTCAGTGCTTCATCTTCAGGTATACCTTTACGGATCATTACTTCAAACCATTCATCGATTATATGCTTACTCCATTTGGGCGTATATAGATCATGATGGGCAAACCATAACAATAAATCCCGTATCCATAAGGGATAGATGACATTTGCGTCTAAAACGCAAGTAAAGCGTACACTATGTATCATATAATCCGGACTCTTCATCCAATTGCATCAACTCCTGGATTTTTTTTCTTTGTCTGGCTTTCATTTCCTTTCTGAAAGTTACAACATCCTCATATTTAATCCTTCTATGTTTACCAATTTTAGTGTAAGGAATTTTTCCTTCCTCAAGAAGTTTTACAAAATGAGGTCTGGAACATCCAATAATTTCTGCTGCAGCCTGAGTTGTCATTTCGGTTGCAATTGGAACTATAGAAATAGGATTTCCACGACTAATCTCTTTCAGGATTTTAGCCAGTAATCTCAGTGCACTTAATGGGATCCTGATTTTTTCTTCTGTTTCATCAATCTCTATTTCAGGCATCTCAGTACGTAACTGTTCAATAGAGGAAGCGAGGGCTTCATACGACTCCCGGGCTGCTCGTTGCTCTTCCTTTGTAGGTTTTCTGGCATCTATTAGTTCCATATCTGTATCACTTATTTTTACAAATATATTCGAAATATTCGAAATAAACAAAATAAACAAAAGCATTTTGGTCGTCCTTCCTTGCGGCGAATGGCGATAATCCGGACCTGGTATTACCTGCATAAACTGAGCCAATGAAGCTGGTGTTAATCTTCAGATCTTCTGTTTAATTACAAAAGTCGGATGGCTAAACCACGTTCAGCCGGTTATAGCAATATTTTATTATTTGTTTATTTATCAATGAATTAAATCAGGTATCATCTGGTCAGGCCTATCTGTTGTAAAGCGGTCAGGGATACAGGCTTTCTCACTTAATCAGGATATGTTAAAATTTCAGAATGGTTAAATTTAATTGACTCGCGTCCAATTATTTCTGAAATTTGATATTGAAATAAATTAAAAACGGAGGTATTGCCATGAACGCACTTTTTCTGGTTTTTCTTATTGTTGAAGCAATATTTGGTATTGGCTTCCTCTTTGCGCCTGGTCTTATGATGGATCCAATGGGCGTGACTCTTGATGAAACATCAACAACCTTTGCCAGGATGGTTGGTTCGTTGATAATCAGCCTTACTGTTCTGCTGTTTTTTGCACGCAAATCAGCCAGCTCAGAATTTAAAGGTGGGGTAGTATATTCTGTTTTTGTATATCTGTTTGTGAGTACGATTATCCTTCTGATTGCTCAGGTAAAAGGTCTTATGAATCCCATGGGATGGAGTATTGTTATTATGCACCTTGTTTTTTTTATTTGGTTCGGTTATTACTTTATAAGCATGGGAAAGATGGATTCTTCCAGATAAGGGAACTGTTATCGTAAAATTAAAATTCAACCATCCAATGAAACTTAAAACGCTTTTAGTATTTAATGCTGTTATTGGAGCTGGTTCTGCATTGACTGCCATCCTGTTTGGTGAAAAAGTGTTGTCAATGTATGGTGTCGATTCCAATCCAGCTGCATCATTAATGGGACAATACTCAGCATTGGGAACATTAGCCATGGTATTTGTAGCCTGGTTCGCCAGGAATGTTGAAGACAGAAAAGCACAAAGAGCAATCATACTGGCTTTCTTGATTACTAATATTCTTGGTGTTATTATTTCAATTTCGGGTATAATATCTGGTGTAATGAAAAACGGTTGGCCAGTTGTTGGGATCTATCTTTTGTTCGCATCAGGTTATACGTACTTTCAATTTTTCAAAAGAGGCGGGTCTTGATTAAAATGTTGGGATTATTGTGTTTAACATAAAGCTTCACGAAACCCGGAAGATAGAATTGATAATAAACATCCCATTTCGCCGAAATTATGGCACCGGGCCGGGCGTTAAGAAATTGCCCTGTGGACAATTTAAGCGAAGGAGCAAGTCTGCCGCGAATGCAAAATCAGCTTAACTATAAATATTTAACTTAAGTTTCGCAAGTGATTTTAGGCCACTTGCTTGAGTTCAAGATTATCAAGATTTATAAAATGCTT
>JAVEZD010000176.1:0-4321 GCA_034003165.1 Bacteroidales bacterium
GCAAAAATCAAGCCGGCATTTTCATAAAACACTGAATTTAATTGACTAAGCCAATCAAGGGGTCCATATCTGTCAGGTCTTTTTATTTATTCACCTTTTCAAGAATAATGCTTTCTTTTCCGTGATTGCAATATATCTTAAGGCGTCCATCCCTGACTTCATACCGCTCGGCATAGCTTATTGAACTAAACAGTCTTCCCCACAAAGGTTCATTAACCATTGTCTGAATTATATCACCTGTTTTTATTGAGCCCTTATTGTCAATGGTATATTCACCAAAAAACATATTGGTGATTTTAATTCCTGAGATTACCCCGCCTGTCAGGTCTGCCGGGGTGAAACTGACAGTAACGTCGCCATTATTATAGGCACTCCAGGTGTTTTCTTCGGTCTTTTTGATAACCCTGAAAGTATTATGCTCTATATAGGCAACCATCTTCCAATCGCCTGCAATGTCATATTTCCCAATAAGCTCATCTTTCTCACAGGCTGTTGCAAACAAAACAACAGCTGCTATAAAAACCGTTTTTAAAAGGTAAAATAACTTGTTCATGATAAGCATTTTATATTCATGATGCATTTTTTCATTGTGTGGTTGCGTTTATCTTGTTTCTACCCGGGAAATCGCTCATATACCTCGCCATCCAGGGATAAAATGGCCCCATCGAAGTGAAATCAGATAAAGTCCGCTACAACAAAAAAGTTACTACTCAAATTTAACTATTAAATTAATTACCTCAAAGTTTTTGTTTATTATCGGATTGTATATCCTTCTCCTTTCTGATTCTCTTCAGCTTTGGGCACAGCAAAAAAAAACGCAGGTTACAGAATCTGTCCTTCGACCTGTAACCTGCGTATGAGAATTTCTTAGTCTGAATCAGCAGATGATTCAGAACCGCTTATAACAAGCTCTTTATTTAATCATATTCTTAAAGGCTGATCCGAAGATAAGGTAGCTTGTATTTCCACCAATAGTTCCTTCGTTCTGTGCCCAGATAAATGGCCAGTCGTCGTAGTTCTCAAAATGATCGGGACGTCTGAACAGGATGCCTGGGGCAACGTTACCCGGGATGAATGAGAAATCGGCCCTGTTATTGCCATAAAATACATCCTTGGGACGGGCGGCTCCTACCGTGGCCACAAGAGAGTAATTGTGGTACGGATGGCATCCGAACAGCCAGTTGGTTGCTTTAAAGGCATGGCTTTCGTCAATAATATCGGGAAATTGTGAATTGACAAAACATACTGTGGTTCCGAAGCTGACAATGTCTCCGCCTCCTGCCCAGTTGCCGAGACCGATGGGTACTCCGTAGGGGTTATTCTTTTCAAGCTCTTCAATATACTCCTTGTACTTAACAACATAGGGTCTGAGTTTCTCCTTGTAGGCTGCATCCATATGAGGTATGGCAAGAACCGCCGTCAGAATGGTCCTGCTGACACCGCGGTCAAGTGCAGGCCAAAGCAGCTCCTGGAACTTATCAATATACTGCTTCTCTCCTGTTGAGATATAGAGCTCAAGGTTGGTTGCATAATCACCTGATCCGAAGCCCATCATGCCGGGACGACCCTGCGGTGCCTTGGCCATCAGTTCGGTACCCTCGGCCAGAAGCCTTTTTGACTGGGCCAGCGCTCTTGCTGAAAGATCGTCGTTATATCCCTTCAGGGCACGGCTTGCTGCTGCAAACATTGTTGCTGCCCTTATGTCGAGACCGGGATTACGGCTGGTGAATGCCCACATATCATCCTTAACTCCGCTCGACTTGCCGTCTTTGGCCACTTCGTAGGGACCAAGTTCGGGATTGTAGGGAAGGCCGTCGGTTATCGAAGCAGCATCACCAAGGTGATGATAGTTATCGAGAACCGAGTTTGAAAGAGTCTGTGCCATGTGGCCAATAATCTCCGCCTGGGCCAGGAGCTGTTTTGTACCGTGCTCTATGAACTGCAGGATATCGGGAGTTCCGTCGGGACGGTGAAGATCAACATAACGCTGCTCCTGATCTACGAAAGTCTGGTCGCGCAAGGGTTTGAATTGCTCCCATGTCTGTACAAAGTTCTGGACCACACCAATGTTTGATCCGGTCTCGATATCAAAATCACCGGCGTCAAAAAAGCCGCCTACGTTTAATCCGGGGATCAGTTCAAGCCCCTGATACTTTGTATCAGTAGTCGGTCCCTGCCTGTGCCCGTCGAAATGATCTGTAGGTGCCGGAGCCTGGAGATAGCCCTCTTTAAAAGGTTCGCCATGCCATACCCTGTAAGCCTCATTTACGAACATATGATTCATATGTATCGGTATCCAGATATCACTTGTGGCGTCTGTTATCTTATCGTAGACGTTTTCTTCAATTATGAAGTTATTTGTCTTAAAGTCGCCATACTGTATATAATATATACCGGGGGTCTTAACCGAAGTAAAATCAAATTTTACATAGTGATATTTATAATAGTCGCCCCAGGGTACTACATTGCCACTGAATACTTCAGAGGCATTGCCATCGGCGTCAATCTTAAATATAGAAGCTTTTGCAAGTGGCTTATCTTTCTTGTCGAGTTCAATGACTGATACCTTCTGCTGTGAAGGGATGTAACCCACCTGGGAGAAACCGATATTGGGTTCTCTTATCCATCCCGGGATGGCATTGGGTTCAACTGTCCAGGTCAGAACCTTGCCGGTTTTCCCTGCAGGAAGTAAGCTACGGACAACAAACCAGCCATTTTGTGCAAGCACACGGCCGTCGAAAAGCATGAGATCGGCATCCAGAGCTGTTATCTTTACCTTACGTTCGGGATCTTCAGGTGCAAGAAGAATGGTACGTCCGGTTTCGAGCGGAAGCGGATCGATAAACTTACCGGTTCCCCTGTTGTCATGAGTAACATAGCCCTTGTATTGCTTTAGTTTTTCAGTTTCAGGCCTGGCAACAGTGTTACCTACCGTATAACGGGGGAAGCGATTGAAACGCCCGTCCATCAGATAGGTCTTTCCCCAGTACTGCGATGGCAGGAATTCAAGGTTAAATCCGGCACTCCCTTCAAGAACCTCAGGAAGAGGTTTATCAAGGTAAACGGATATCTCAACACCTTTACCTTTGGCAGTAACGACCACCCGCGATTCAAATTCGTAATCCGGAAACCTTAGTACAGATTCAATGGATTGCGTCTCACGGCTTACATTCCGGGTAGGAATTGCAGGAACCAAATCCCACTGTTCCGGGGTGTTGGATAGTCTCACAGCACCTCCCTGTGCTGTTCTGACGCCATGATGGATGATTTCAATACCGGCTGTCTTCTCATCGTTAAAACCTCCGGTAAAAAGGTTATTATAGATCAGGACATTGACGCCTTGCGTCTCAAAATACTCAAGATCATTGAGTTTTAGATCCTGGCCTGAAGCATAACCAAATGTTGCCATAAAAAGCAACACAAGTAAAAAAAATGGTAGTCTCTTCATACTGAATAATTAATTAAAAACAGGTAGTAGTTAGAATAAAAATATATGCTGCCATAAATTTTTCATTATCAAGCAATAAACCAATATCTTCAGAACCCTGTCAGTAAAGATCCTGAAATATTGCACCACTTGCTCTTGTGTAAAGATAAACAAAACGGTCAAAAATGCTATAGCTGACGAAAGATTTTCCTCCCTTCCCGGGCTTGTATCAGGCCATTACAAATTGCCTGTTTATGTCATCATACTTAACTTTTGACCGGTTATTATAAACCTGGCTTCCTGTTGTCCTTAAGCATTTTTACAGCTTCGTTCAGCCTGTTGTTTATCGTTTCTTCCCTTTTTGCGCTGGTTATCCAGAGGACGAAACGTTTTTTATAGGAGGGGGCCATCGCCTTAAAGTTTTCCAGTGCAGGTTCGTTTCCGGCAAATGCTTCAATAATAAAACCGGGTGTTGTGAAACCTTCAGCCTTACTTTCTTTAAGCGGTGTATTGGTCTTCCACTCCACCTTTCCGGTCTCAGTGAAACCCTCAATTTTCTCAAGACCGGCCCTTGTCATTTTCCCCTCATCAATCAGGGTATTTACTATTTTTTTATTAAGGTCCGACCAGTTTGAAGTGTTTATCCTTGGAGTGAATTTCCTTACATACCTTTCTTCGTCGATCTTTTTTATTATGCTGTCGATCCATCCAAAACATAGAGCCTCCTCCAATGCCTCCCTGTATGTTATGCATTCATTTCCAGTGTGTTTCTTATAGTAGATCATCCAAATGCCAGGACTCTTTTTATGATTCTTTTCAAGCCAGTTCCTGAATTTGTTACGGTCAATGAAAAATATCTGTCCGAAGTCTTTCTTAAGGTTTGTCATGGAAGCA
>JAVEZD010000177.1:0-4316 GCA_034003165.1 Bacteroidales bacterium
GCGAGTCCCGTTTTCTGAATTAAGGGGGCAACATCGTCTGCAATGCTTATTCCTCCGTATGCTCCTGTTATAATGCCGATAAGGGTGATGCCTACCTGAATCGCTGACAGGAAACCTTCCGAGTCATCAATAAGCCTAAGGGCTGTTGATGCTCCTTTACTTCCTGCAGACCTAAGTTGCTCAAACCTCGATCTTTTGCCTGAGACAAGTGCAATCTCGGAAAGCGCAAAAAAACCATTTAACAGAATGAGGACCGAAATAACCAGAAATTCCATTTTATTATCAGATGCGGTCTCCTGACCAGAAACCTATGAACAGCCAAAGATAAACAAAATCGCGGCCTTCTCCGGGCCTGTTTTTTTAAAATCTTTAATATGCCTTTGCCGGCTTTCTCCGAATTGGCCTGTGAGTATAAACTGCATTAATTGCAGGTTTACAGGAACAATATTTATGCTCATTCTTATTACCTTTGAAGTTTACAAATTCAGATACCATAAATGAAGATAGTGGATACAAAAGGGCAGGCCTGTCCTGCCCCGCTGGTGGCAACAAGAAGGGCTTTGAAGGAAGCTGGGGAGGGCACTGTTCTGAAGATATTGACCGACAGTCAGACTTCGCTTAACAATATTTCAAGATTCCTTAAGGATAACGGCATAGGTTTTTCAGTTAAAAATGAAGGAGAAAACTCGTGGTCGGTGGAGCTTGTCAAAAGCGGTGATAAGCCTGTTACTGAAGTAAGGGAGGATAGCTGTCCCGTAGAGGTTCCATATTTCTCAAAAGGAGATTTTGTTGTTTCCTTTGCTTCTGATCTGATGGGACAAGGGGACGATGAACTTGGACGTTTTCTGATTAACAGCTATATAAGGTCTTTAAAGGATCTGGATCTGCTGCCATCATGCATGGTTTTTTATAACAGAGGTGTCTTTCTTGGAGCCGACGATTCCCCGGTTGCAAAGGACCTTGCTGAACTAGAGGCCATGGGAATAGAGTTATTCTTTTGTGCTACATGTGTTGGCTTTTATAAACTTGAGGGAAAGATACAGTCCGGGACCATGAGTAATATGTACGAGATATCCTCAAAGATGGCATCAGCCGGTAATATTGTAAAACCATGATCCGGAAAGCAAGTGTTTATGAAGACTGATCTGCTTAAGTTCACTGAGTCGGGAGGATGTTCGGCCAAGATATCGCCTGCGATGCTTGAGGAGGTCCTCAGGCAGTTTCCTCTGCCGTACGACCCTGATGTGCTCGTTGATATAAATACCCATGATGATGCCGGAGTGTACAGGCTTAGCGACGATCTGGCACTGGTAATCACGACTGACTTCTTCCCTCCGGTTTGCAGTGACCCTTATGAGTTTGGTCAGATTGCAGCAGCCAATTCCATAAGCGATGTATATGCCATGGGTGGAGAACCGGCGCTTGCTCTTAATTTAATGATGTTCCCTGCATCTTCATTACCTGTTGAAGCTTATACTGATATACTACGTGGGGGCTATGACAAAGCTGCCGAGGCGGGAGTGAGGATACTTGGAGGCCACACCATTGATGATCCTATACCAAAGTACGGACTTGCCGTAATCGGATTTGTCAATCCCGCCAATTTAATTACCAACGCCGGAATCAGGCCGGGAGATAAGCTTATTCTGACAAAACCACTGGGTACCGGAGTTATACTGGCAGGAGACAGGCTTGGCCTTATTGAAGGTAAGGAACTTGAAGAGGCTATGGCTTTTATGAAGATGCTTAACAATACTGCTGCCAGAGTTGTTAAGGGGTTTGGAATCAGGGGAGGTACTGATATAACCGGGTTTGGCCTTGCAGGTCATACCCTTAAGATGGCAAGGGCAAGTAATGTTCATATCACTGTAAACCTGCAGGATGTGCCGTTGATAACAGGAACAAAAAGACTTCTCTCAGAGGGATGTATCCCGGGAGCTGCCTTTCGCAATCAGGAGTTTGCCGGAAAGGATCTGAATACGGCACCTGATGCGGATTATGATCTGATGATGGCTGCCTATGATGCCCAGACCTCGGGAGGGCTTCTTGTCGGTGTGCCGGCTTCTCTTGCAGCTGAAGTGCTTGATGAACTGAAAGCGGCGGGATTGATACATTCTGCAATAATCGGAGAGGCTGATCTTAAAAAAGATCATTATCTTAGTCTGAAGAAATAATATTCTTCTTATTCTTTTCAAATATAAAATTCAGATAAAAATGAAAAGGTTTTTACAGCTTGCCGTTCTGGTTATTCTGGGACTCATATTGTTCATTCCTTCAGTAAATTGCGAAGTGAGATTGCCAGTCCTTGTGAGTGACGGAATGGTGTTGCAGAGAGATCGGGATCTAAATATCTGGGGATGGGCCTCTCCCGGTGAAAAGGTTACGGTTCGTTTTAACAGGCGTACTTACAGGACTGTGACAGGGCAGGATGGAAAATGGAGGGTTGTAATGATGCCTGTTAAGGCAGGAGGCCCTTATGAAATGTTAATTTCGGGAAAAAATACAATCACAGTCAGGGATATCCTTGTGGGAGATGTCTGGTTCTGTTCCGGTCAGTCGAATATGGTTATTAATATGGAGCGGGTAAAGGAAAGATATCCCGACGATATTGCCTCAGCTAATTTTCCACAGATAAGGAATTTTTTCATTCCGACGGCATCTGACGTTACCAGGGTTCATGAAGATCTCCCTCCGGGAAAATGGATTGCAGCTTCACCAACTGATGTTCTGACTTTTGGTGCGCTTACATATTTCTTTGCACGCGATATCCATACAAGATACGATGTGCCTGTAGGAATTATAAACTCCAGTGTTGGTGGTACACCTGTCGAAGCCTGGATAAGTGAAGAAGGATTCAGCGGTCTTCCTGAATATGCAGAAAGGGTGAAGAGATTCAGTGACACTGCTTATATGAACCGTATACTCAGACCGGCCGGAGCAGGCCGGACCCAGCCGGCACCACGGGTGCTGACCAAACGTGATGTCGACCAGGGTATCAGTGGTTCCGTTCCCTGGTACGATCCATCCTATGTCCCGGAAGGCTGGCATAAATTCTGGCTGCCGGGATACTGGGCTGACCAGGGGGTGAAGGGACTTAATGGCATTGTTTGGTTCAGAAAGGAGATTGTGGTTCCCGAATCGATGACGGGGAAGCCTGCCAAACTGTTTATGGGCAGGATCGTAGATGCCGATAATGTATATGTAAACGGTGTGCTGTCTGGTTCAATAACCTATCAGTACCCTCCCAGAAGATACGATATCCCGGCGGGAGTGCTTAAGCCTGGAAAGAATATTATTGTGGTTAAGGTAACAAATACCTCCGGGAAGGGAGGCTTTGTTCCCGACAAACCTTATTATCTGACCGCCGGTGGTGAGAACATTGATCTCAGAGGTGACTGGCTATATAAGGTGGGACAGGTTTTCAGGCCGGTAAGTTTTGCCGGTACAGGAGGAGGCGGGTCATTCTCGGCTCAGAGTGAACCCACAGGGTTGTACAACACCATGGTGGCCCCCGCTGTGGGATACGGGGTTAAAGGCTTTTTGTGGTACCAGGGTGAGACCAACGAAAGAAGGCCCCTGGAATATAAGGGACTTCTCGAAGCACTTATCTCAGACTGGAGGAGCAAATGGAAGCAGCCTGAACTGCCTTTCCTGTATGTTCAGCTGCCTAACTACATGGAAGTCCAGTACCTTCCTTCTGAAAGCAACTGGGCTGAGTTAAGGTTTGGACAGATGAAGGTCCTTTCAGTTCCACGTACTGCCATGGCAGTAACCATTGACGTGGGTGAATGGAATGATATCCACCCGCTCGAGAAAAAAGTTATTGGACAGAGGCTGGCTCTTGCTGCAAGGAAACTGGCATACGGTGATGAGAATATTGTTTATTCGGGACCAATATACAGGTCGTCGAAAGTTGAAGACGATAAGATAATAATTTCATTCGATCATACAGGCAGCGGGCTGACGGTAAAGGGCGGGGGCGACCTTGAACATTTTGCTGTTGCCGGCGCTGACAGGAGATTTGTATGGGCCGATGCAGTCATCTCGGACGACAAGGTTATCGTTACCTGTGGGGAAGTGCCTGATCCGGTATATGTAAGATATGCCTGGTCCGACAATCCCATGTTTGCCAATCTGTATAATAAAGAAGGATTACCAGCTTCTCCCTTTGAGGCGAAGCCTGAAAAATAAACCAAAACTGCTAAAACCTTAAAGATGAAACCCACATGTATTGCAGACACAAACACGTATGTATATAATTTTCAGACATGTGGGTTCCATCAGACCATTAAAATAAAAATTATATACTGATGAAA
>JAVEZD010000178.1:0-4199 GCA_034003165.1 Bacteroidales bacterium
TGACAAGAACCCTGATCAAAAACATTATTATTAAACATGGAAGATAAGTCAGCCGGAATACGTGAAAATTTCTCAAGCCGTTTTGCTGTAATTGCAGCTGTTGCCGGATCGGCAGTCGGGCTTGGCAACATATGGAGGTTCCCTTATCTGACAGGGGAGAATGGCGGGGCAGCCTTTCTGTTCGTTTACCTGATAATTGCCCTGGCCGTTGGGATACCCGTGATGACTTCAGAATTCATCATCGGACGTGCCGCGAGGAAGAATCCCTATGGAGCTTTCAGAAAACTTGCTCCCGGCAAGCCGTGGTATATGATAGGTTTGATGGGTGTCGTTGCCGCCTTTATGATACTTGCCTTCTATACCACTGTTGCAGGCTGGACTCTCGAGTATTTCTACCAGACAGTAACCGGCAACCTTGCCGGGAAGAATGACAGTGAGCTGACCCTTATGTACAACGATTTTCTCAGAGGCTCATTCAGACCACTGCTCTGGTTTCTCGTTTTTATGGGACTCACAGCACTTATTATCATTGCCGGCGTTACAAAAGGGATAGAGAAATATACCAAAATACTTATGCCGGTCCTGTTCGTCATCCTTATCCTCTTGTGTGTAAGGGCACTGACCCTTGACGGAGCCCGCAAAGGCTTTGACTTTCTCTTCAGTCCCGACTTCAGCAAGATAACCCCTAAAGTGATTCTTCAGGCTCTGGGTCAGGCTTTCTTCTCACTCAGCATAGGTATGGGGACTCTGATAACATACGGATCGTATATAAGTTCAGGAGAGAACCTGGCCAAGTCTTCTCTTTTTGTTGTGATAGCCGATATTTCCATTGCAGTACTTGCCGGGATGGCTATTTTCCCTGCAGTGTTTGCCCTTGGCGGTTCTCCGGCATCAGGAGAGGGTCTTGTCTTTATAATCCTTCCGGGAATTTTCGACAGGATGCCATTTGGTCAGGTCTTCGGAACACTTTTTTTCCTTCTCCTTTCACTTGCAGCCCTCACTTCAACTATTTCAGTACTTGAGGTAATCGTTGCATGGATGACTGAAGAACTTAATCTTTCCAGGAAGAAGGCTACGATAGCATCAACCGCTGCAGTATCTGTTCTGGGTCTTTTTACAGTATATTCTTTCGGACCGCTCGATTCAGTAAGGCTGGGAGGGAAGAACATCTTCGGAATGCTCGAATACCTTACATCCAATATAATGCTGCCGGTCGGGGGTCTGTTTATTGTCCTGTTCATAGGATGGTTCTTCAGCAGGGAACAGACGAGGAACCAGCTTACCAATGATGGAACACTCAAAGGCGGTTATATTCCCGTACTTATGTTCCTGCTTAAGTTCATAGCGCCGGTTGCCATAGCCATGGTATTCCTTTACGGTCTTGGACTGTTCAACAGGTAAACCGCTGAATCCCTGAATCAGGGTTACTGAATCTCATCCGAAAAGACAACGCCCGGGAGATCCCTGAGATTGTACCTCGACGCCATAGCCTCACCATAGGCTCCGGCCGACCTTATTGCTATAATGTCGCCTCGCTGAGTATGAGGCAGCTCGATAAACTTTCCGAATACGTCGGCTGATTCACATACAGGACCTACCACATCATAGTTTGAGGAGGGTCCGTCAGAAGTGAGGTTTTCAATCTTATGATGGGCCTGGTATAATGCTGGCCTGATAAGGTCATTCATCCCGGCATCTATTATAGCAAACTGAGTCTTGCTGCCTTTCTTTACATACAGCACCTTTGATATAAGAGTGCCGCACTGGCCTACTATTGAACGTCCCGGCTCGGAATGCAGCTCCTGTCCCGGTCTTAGTTCGACAAGCTTGCTTATAAGGCTGAAATATTCGCTGAAGTCGGGTGTTGAAGAGGGATTGTCGTAGTCAATTCCAAGTCCGCCACCCACATTGATCATCTTAAGTGCCACATTTCGCGATGCAAACCATTCCTGCAGCTCGTTTACCTTGGTTGACAGGTTAAGAAAAACGGGCATTTTGGTAATCTGCGAACCTATATGGAAATGGATACCCATCAGATGCACATTATTCATCCTGTCAAGGTTGGCAAGAACCTCTTCGAGCTCCCATGTATTTATACCGAATTTACTCTCTTCGATACCCGTAGTTATGTATTTATGAGTATAGGCTTCTACGTAGGGATTTATCCTGAGGGCAATGTCGGCTGTCATTTTCTCTTCAGCTGCAAGCTGGTTGATGACCTCTATTTCGGGGATCGACTCACAGTTGAAACAATATATATTGTTCTTAAGGGCAAACCTTATGTCACTGTCAGTTTTCCCTACACCGGCAAAAACTATCATGGATGGATCAATACCTGCATCAAGAGCGCTTGCAATCTCATTACCGCTAACGCAATCCGCACCAATGCCGTATGATGCTATTATCTTAAGCAGCCGTGGGTTGGGATTTGCCTTGATTGCATAATGAACACGGAAGCCTGTCCGGACCGATTCTTCACTTACAAGTTTCAGTGTCTGGTGAAGCACATCGAGGTCGTAGTAATAGAAGGGAGTTTTTAGGTCCCTGAACCTGGTAATAATTTCTTTTGTTATCATTTTTCTTCAGGAAACAGGTGTTTGCTTAATAATTTTAGCGACTCTATCTTGTCTTTTGTGTCTATCAGCAGTGAGATGCTATGGGGACTTCCTCCGTAAGAGATCATCTTGAGATGAATTGAGTCGAGAGCCTCGAAGATCTCGGGTGCTGAACCCTGACGGTCGGGTCTGAAGTCACCGACAACGCATATGATGGTCTGGTCCTCTTCGATTTCAACACTTCCGAATTCCCTGAGCTCTTTAAGTATGATGTCGAGCGATTTTGAGTTGTCGATTGTCAGTGAAAGCGATACCTCCGACGTTGTTATCATGTCGATGGGTGTCTTGTAGGCTTCGAATATCTCGAAGACTTTTCTCAGGAAACCGTAGGCCATCAGCATACGGTCCGATCTGATTCTCACTGCTGTGATGCCGTCTTTGGCTGCAACTGCCTTATAGTCTTCGAACACGCATTTTGAAGTAATAAGGGTTCCTACATCCTCTGGGTCTATGGTGTTTTTGAGCCTTACGGGTATGTTCTTCATCCTGGCAGGGTTCACGCTTGAAGGATGAAGTATCTTGGCTCCGAAATAGGCCAGTTCAGCTGCTTCATCAAACGAAAGTTCTCTTATAACCCTTGTGTTGTCGACATATCTGGGGTCGTTGTTATGGAATCCGTTTATGTCGGTCCAGATCTGAATCTCCGAAGCGTTGACGGCCGCGCCCAGTAGGGAGGCTGTAAAGTCGCTTCCCCCGCGTTTAAGGTTATCTATCTCTCCGTAGGCATTGCGGCAGATGAATCCCTGGGTTATTATTATTTCTTCATCGGGATATCTGGCGAGTTCCCTTTCGAGGTTTTCGGCGATGTAGAAGGCATCGGGTTCGTTATCCTTGTCAATACGCATGAAGTTAAGTGCCGGCAGAAGGACTGACCTGATTTTCTCTTCCTGAAGAAGAAGATAGAAGAGAGCCGTGGAGATAAGTTCGCCCTGGGCCAGTATTGATTTCTCGTGAAGAACTGTAAAAGCTGTAAGGGTGAAATTACTTACATGGTCGAAGTGTGAATTGACCAGGTCGAGGCCTTTCTGTCTGAACTCCTCTGTATTGAACAGTTCAGCGATCACCTGATGGTATTTTGATCTCAGTTCCTCAGTTTTCTGCGAAGCTTCAGCGGGTTTGTTGGCATAAAGCAGATCGGCTATGCCTACCAGGGCGTTTGTAGTACCCGACATGGCTGAGAGCACAACTATCTTTTTCTCGCCGTCATTAATAAGAGGAATGAGGTTTCTCATCCTGGCGGGACTCCCTACCGACGTTCCGCCGAATTTCATAATTTTCATCCTAAGGTAATTTTGATTTTAATGGTGTGACCTAACCCGTATATTGAAAGACTCATAAATAAAAGTGTTTGTGTTGGTTCAACATGTGGGTTTGTTATTCATTTTCAGTTTATCAGTTACAAAAAAACCTGCATCTTCTGCAGGTCTGTCATATTTTCAGGATAAAAAATTTATATACTGATTATGCAGACCTGCCGTTTGGGAGTCTCATAAGCCAGAATATCTTTTTTATACCTTTTGTCATCTCTTTTCAATTCAGGGAGCAAAAATATACTTTTTAATTAATTGAAGGTATTTCGCTGCA
>JAVEZD010000179.1:0-4176 GCA_034003165.1 Bacteroidales bacterium
TAGCATAGTCGCCAAATCGTTTAACGACCTCAGGAGAAAATGAGAAACCCTCCGGCATGATGTTTTTTCTTTCATAGCTGTTGTAGAAAATAAGGGCTTCTTCGATATGGCGGGGAAGAGAAGAGTAATTGTAGTTAACTATCCTTGGCACGAATTCTGCAAAAGCTTCGAGGTTACGGTCAAGAAGTACAGTCGCCATAATATACTCATAGGCCATACGGTTATCAGGGTGATTGTTAAGCAGATCGTCGAGATTAAGGCTGTTTGATCGTGAAATGAAATCAGTACTTACAAGAAGATGCCGGTGCCGGTTGATCTCAGGATCCTCATCCGCGGCTGAAGGATTCTTAATAAGTTCCCTGTATTTGGCGGCCCATTTTCTGTAAAAAAGAGTCTGGTCGAGCTTCAAAAGATATTTGGCAGCAACATCATATTCTTTATTTATGACAGCTGTAAGGACCAGTCTCTTAAGTGAACGAGGGTTAAGACCCTTGGCCACCATCGATTCAAAAGCCCAGCGGTTTGCCTCATTTATATATGAAAGTGAATAAAATACATCACCGCCAAAAAAGAGGTTATCATTTCTTTCCCATCTAAGCCTTAACCCTGCAGATCCGAACTGGGGATATGAAAACATCTTCTCAGTGAGTTCTCCTTTTCCGGCAAGGGCAAGGTTGGTATAATAAATGACCAGGGTGTTTAATCCGGGGAAGTCCCCTGCCGTTTTGAGAACCTTATCCCATTCACCCTTCTGAACATGATGGTCGGCGGCAAGCATAAGTTCGGCAGGCTTGTTCCATGCATAACGGTAAACGGAGAAGCCCATAAGGATTATTATGACAGAAACGGCTAATAATGCAGGAATTTCAAACTTTCTGTCATTGAGTACGGATAATTTCTTTTTGCCTGAATAAATGAATGGAAGAACGATTAACACCAAAGGCCATAAGAGAATAGCAATCAGAGGATATTTTGCCCTGTCGGGAAGGCCCGTCATAATCGGGTAGGTGAATATCTGATCTGAAGGAAGATAATACAGAAACTTTGAGAAAGCCAGGGGTATTAACAGTGCACCTGCCACCATCAGAGGGGCAATAATAAATCTTTTCCTCTCTTTCCCTGAAATAACAACAAACAGGGCAGATATTAATGCAGCAGGTATGGCAAATGCACCGGAGAGAAGATAAAAAAGTGGCCAGCATAAAAATAATATTATCATTTTCCTGCTATCCGAACCTGTTGAGATGAAAAACGCAATCCACAGCCAGGAGAGGATTATCCCGGCAGTCTGCCCGAAAGTGAAAATCTCGGTGCTATGGAGCATTGCGATAAGGCAGACCGGAACCATTGACAAAATAATGTTTATGCTTCCTGGTTTTCCGGCCATGCGGCGGGAAAACAGAAAAAGAAGTACTGCCACGGCCGTTATAATAAAAGAACCGGCGACTGGATTTATAAAGAACTGTGTGAAAAAGGTTCCGGTAAGAAGCGGAAGTGACCCCGGAAGAGATAGAAATTCCTTTAGATAGTCTTTGCTGAAACGGAATAACTGTTCCTGTTCAAGGTACAAAAGATGATACCTGTTTAACAGGAAAAAATAAAGGAAGAATATTATAAAAGCAGCCAGGACTAAAAAAAGTCTGATGCCGTTAAGTTTTAATTTTTCGAACACTCAGATAAAAATTTCGATAAATGTATTAAAACATATGATCTTATCTATGGTTATTTATATAATTAAGACAAATAGTCTATCCGAATTATTCCGGACTATTTGTTAAATAATCGTAAAGGACGGTAACTGACAGGTTACTATATGGTTGTTAATATGTTAATTCTTTATTGAAGAATTGTCATAATCCAGGTTCTGCATAAATTAGTTATTACGATACCCGCACTTACTCTCACTCCCGCAAAAAAAAAGGGTGCCGTATGGCACCCTTTTTATATCTGATCTAAGCATCTGCTATTCGTAGCCCCAGTTCTGTTTGATTTTCGGGTTACGGTCAATAACTGCCTGCGGGATCGGGTTGAAGTACATCTTCTGGGTGAAGACGTGAGCATGGTTGAGTGATTGGCGGGTGTAGGTCCAAACACCGCTGTTGTCATCGGGCGATGTATTGGTGATAACCATACACGTGAGGTCCTTATTCATTTCTTCCATTGCAAGTTTCCATCTCCAGAGGTCATAAAGTCTGTGACCTTCATAAACCAGTTCAAGTCTTCTCTCACGACGGATAGCTTCACGCATCTCATCTTGCGAAAGGCCTTCCTCAAGAGCTGGGAGGTCGGTTCCCGGTCTCTGCCTGATGGCATTGATTGCTGCATATACTGATGCATCGGGACCAACTGCTTCGTTCTGAGCTTCGGCGTAGTTGAGGAGAACTTCAGAATAACGGTAGTATACATAGTTTCTGCCGTCCTGGTTACCACCCCTCGGGTGAGCATTGTCAAGTCTTTTCTTGAAATAGTAACCTGTGTTACCTACGTCATCACCACCAAAGTCGATTTCGTTATCAGAAGGATTGACTTTATCAATACGGGTCCAGATGGTATCGGCTTCTGACATCCAGTCCTGCTTGTAAGGAGCACCGTCATAAACGATGAAATCATAGAACCTTTTCTCACGGCCTACATAGGGATTCTGTTCATCGTAACCTGATAAAGGATCGGTGATGTCCAGACCGTTTGCCATCTGGTATACGTCGACCAGTTCCTGTGTCGGGCAGTAGTTACCCCATGTGTAGTATGTACCATGTATCCATACAGGACCGCCATAGGTGTCATAGGTCTGGGCCATGGTTGTTTGTACATGCTGCCTGTCCCAGATAACCTCTACATTGTACTCATTGGCTTCATGCCAGAACTGAGACATTGGTGCGAAAAGGTTATATGTTCCGTCGCCGAGGTGACCCCATGTTTCCATGAACTGCTTGTTGGTAGCTGCAGCAACAGCCCATCTGTTGGGATCAGGGGTTGCAAAACTCCAGAGGTTGTCAGCAGTACGAGGAACAGCGGGATCTGCTGAGTTGTAAGCGGGGCTTGCTGCAAAGAGTTCTACCCAGCCTTTGAGGGCGAGAGCAGCACCAAGAGTTGCCCTACCAGCATCACCGTCACTCTTGTTGTATTTAACGGGCAGGTATTCGTTATCAACTATATCAGCAAGTTCACCGGTAATGAAATCGAAAGTATCCTCAAAGGAACTTCTTGATAAATACATTTCATCCTCTGACATTGTGTTCCTGTCCTGAGGTTCGGTGATGATTGCGAGACCGCCAAGACGGTAGAACAGTTCACTGTAGAAATAAGCTCTGAGGAATCTGGCTTCGTCCATGCGCTTGTTGTACCACTCGTCTGTGTAATTGGCTTTGTTCTCAGTAATCTTTGCCATAAAGGTGTTGAGCCTTCTTACCTTTTCGTAAGTCTGCGGCCATGCGGCATCGTTTACTGGACCGGTTTGCTGTCCCCATACAGAAGTTGAGGTGGAGTTCTTGTTAACGATACCTTTTTTCCAGTTATAGGACGTGTAGTAGAAACCGGCATCATTGTCACTCGTGTAGTTATCGAGGTTGTCGGGCTGGTTTCCTTTGGCAACCAGCTGGCTGTAACAGTCATTCAGGTAAATATCTGCGTTACCCTGAGTGGCCCACATTGTAGCATCAGTCAGCCTCGCTTTATCCGTAGTTTCCAGGAAATCTTCCTGGTTACAGGAAATAGAACTAAACAGAATTAATCCTATAAATGAAATGTTCCTGATTATTTTAAACTTTATCATAGTAATTAAATTTTAAGATTAGTTAACTAGAAGGTCACGTTTGCACCAAGGGTGAATGACTTCATGTTAGGATAACCGGTGTCGGAAACCATTTCCGGGTCCATGAACTTCAGGTTGCTTATCGTCCAAAGGTTCTGGCTTGCAACATAAACCCTGATCTGGTCGATCTTGATCTTGTTAAGAACAGTCCTCGGGAGGGTGTATCCGAATGTGGCATTTTTAAGCCTCATGTAGGCTGTACTCTTCGTCCAGAAATCACTTGTCTGAGTGGTGTTGGGCGGAGGACTGGTGTATGCTCTCGGATATTTTGCATCCTGGTTGTCAGGAGTCCAGCGGTTGTTGTAGTATTCATAGTCAGCGTTACTGTTGTTGTTAAGGAACGGACTGGTCTGGAAATTATAGAT
>JAVEZD010000180.1:0-4113 GCA_034003165.1 Bacteroidales bacterium
TCACCTTACAGGGCAGTCATAGATAAGTTAAAAATATGTCAATCAAAGGACTGCCAGAAGCTATAAAACACTTTATTATAAAAGGAGCAGACAGAAAACAGTTGGGAAATCATAAAATCAGATTTTTTTAAAAAGTTCATAAATCCTTCATTTTCGACGACATATATTTGATCCTGTAATTAAGTAATAACCAAAAATCGAATAAAATGAAAAAAGAGATTCTGATAGGCGCATTCGCACTTTTAATAAGCGCAGGCGTTTCGGCACAGGAACCTGTACAGACACAGACCATGACTCAGACCCAGGACCAGACCATGACTCAGACCATGACCAAAAAGCAGCAGAGGATTGAGGCAAAGGCTCAGGCCAGGGCACAGAAACAGGCACAAAAGCTGGCAAGGAAGATGGATCAGAGTGGCGATCCGATAATGACACAGACACAGACCAGGACGCAGAATCATGGTGCCGTGGTAAGTGAAACAGCCAGAGGAACACAGTCAGGTCCCGGTAAAGGCCAGGCCGTCAGCACTCAGGCAAGGAATAAAGGTGAAAGCCAGCAGGCAAGGGTAAAAGCAAACAACTCAGCAAAAGCCGGCAGTGGAATGGCAAACCGTCCCGCCACAGCTCCGGCCAGAGGCGCAGGGAGGAAATAACTCAACCAGTTTACTGGTAAAAAAAGGGTGCCTTTGACGGCACCCTTTTTTTTTAAAATATTTCTCTCTATAAAGCTTCCCGTTAACAGGAAATAATACTATTGGCAAAAGTCTGTTCTGATATTTCAGGCTACCCTTCTCAAATTTTATAACAGACCCCCCTGAAAATAGGGGGTCATCCTATTTTTTATACCTTTTTTACACTTGTGACCCCCTTTTTTATGGGGGTCAATACATTTTTTTAACTGTTTTTATACTTTTTACCCCATTTTTATAGGGGTATATTAAAACATTTATATATTTTTACGCCGAAATTTAATTCTTACTTAAAATTTTTAGTCATGAAAAAAACAATGTTAATCCCGGTACTACTTGTATTTACAGGTCTGTTATTTACTGAAAGCTCTGAAGCTCAGGAGCAGGAGAATAATTCAAGCTTCAGCGTGTCATCAACTTTCGCTTCAAATTATGTATGGCGTGGGAGTAATTACGGTAACGGACCGCATATACAACCTCAGGTATCTTTCAGTACAGGAGGGTTAACGTTGGGAGTATGGGGTTCTTTCGATTTCAGCGGATACAAAGAGGCGGATCCTTTCCTGTCATATTCTTTTCCTTTTGGTCTGTCACTGGGTTTTACAGATTATTATTACCCAGGGTTGTCATTTTTTGAAACATCCGTAGAAGACGGGAGCCATGCATTTGAATTGAATGGCTCATATTCAACCGGAGGTCTATCGTTAAGTGCAAACTATATAATTAACGAAGCCGGAGGAGCTGCATCGATGGGTGGTGACCTTTATTTTCAGGCAGGTTATGAATTTAAATCGTTCAACATATTTGCCGGTGCAGGGAACGGCTGGCACACGACCGATGGAGAATTCGATCTCTGTAATATTGGCATTGGCACAGATGCAACTATAGAAATAACTGAAAAATTCTCGCTTCCTGTTTCAGGCCAGGTTATTCTTAATCCCGACAGAGAACAACTTTATCTGGTTGTATCGGTCTCTTTTTAAGTATTGTAAAATAAAAAATCCACTGTTATGAATATGAAAAAAGTTGAAGTCGTCATAAGAAAGACAAGGTTTGACGATGTCAGAGAGGCTCTGAATGAAGTAAAGATCGAATTTTTTACCTTCTGGGAGGTAAGAGGGGTCGGTAAAGCATCAGAAGGCCGCGTATACAGAGGTATCGCATATGATACAAGTACTATTGAAAGGATTCTTATAACGTTTTTCTGTCGCGAGAAATTTCTTGAACCTGCCATAAAAGCCATCCTACGCTCTGCAAAAACAGGTGAGATAGGCGATGGAAAAATCTTTATTTCGGATATAGTTGATGCTGTGAGGATCCGGACCGGAGAAAGAGGTGACAAAGCCATGTACCTTGATGGAGAAGAATAAAACCGTAAAAAAACAAGACTATGAACACATTAATATTAAATACCTTATCATTATCTCTTCTCACTGAACTGGAAGGGTACGCATTTTCATTAAACACAGTCTGGGTGTTGATCTCAGCTGCTCTTGTATTCTTCATGCAGGCAGGCTTTGCACTGGTCGAGGCAGGTTTTACAAGGGCAAAAAACTCTGCCAATATTCTGTTTAAGAATCTTATGGATTATGTAATAGGTACCATTGCATTCTGGCTCCTTGGTTTTGGGATTATGTTTGGTTCTCACAACGGATTCTTTGGTGGCTTTGATCTCTTCAGTCAGAACAGCTACCGCAGCGATATTCCCGATTTTGCTTTTCTGATATTCCAGACTGTCTTTGCTGCCACAACAGCCACCATAGTATCAGGGGCCATGGCTGAAAGGACAAAATTCAATGCTTACCTTATTTACAGCGCGGTTTTATCTCTCCTGATCTACCCTATCTCAGGTCACTGGGCATGGGGAGGAGGCTGGTTGAGTCAGCTTGCCACTCCATTCCACGACTTTGCCGGTTCGTCGGTGGTTCATATGGTTGGAGGAACGGCTGCTCTTGTCGGTGCTTCGGTACTGGGCCCGCGTATTGGTAAATATGACAAAAATGGCAGGGCAAGGGCAATACCCGGACATAATATTACACTTGCTGCACTGGGTGTTTTTATTCTGTGGATAGGATGGTTTGGTTTCAACCCGGGATCGCAGCTGGCAGCATCAGGGTTGAGTAATGCAAAAGCCATCTCCCTTATATTTGTCACAACAAACATTGCAGCTGCCGGAGGAGCATTATCGACCATGATGCTTATATGGTTAAGGTATAAAAAGCCTACACTCAGCATGACCTTGAACGGAGCTCTGGCAGGACTGGTGGCAATAACGGCAGGCTGTGATGCTGTATCACCCGGTGGAGCTTTAATAATAGGAATTCTTGCCGGTATACTTGTTGTATTCTCGGTCGAATTCTTTGATAAGGTTCTAAAGGTTGATGATCCTGTCGGAGCTATATCAGTTCATGGTGTCTGTGGACTCTTCGGAACTCTGATGGTAGGATTTTTCTCAACAGGTCAGGGTCTGCTTTACGGTTTCGGACCTGCTCTGCTTAAAAGTCAGGGTATCGGAGTCGTGTCAATCGCAGGATGGACTCTTCTTACCTCAATGATTCTCTTCACTGCGCTTAAGAAGTTTAATGGATTAAGGGTAAATAAACGTGTTGAAGAAGAGGGCCTTGACATTTATGAGCATGGAGAGTCTGTTTATAACATCTGATAATTTGGTTTACTCTTTTGGTTAATAACAATTCAGGTTAGGTTAGTAATTGAAGAGGAGGTCTTTGCCGACCTCCTCTTTTTTTATAAACCGATATTATTAATTTTGTACAAAGCTTCAGATTATGGAAAAGACAGCCGCCTTTTTTGCACCATTCATTGTCTATCTCTACATCTTCATCCTTAACGCATATCTTCCGGCCCGCAATGTAAGCGGATATATCACCCGTAGCGGCAGCAACGAAAAGATGCAATACAGGCTTAATGGCCTGCCTGTGCTTGCCGTTGTGGTGATGACCTGGCTTCTGCTCTGCCTTACAGGCTTGCTGGAATGGGATTGGCTCTGGCAATACAGATGGTACAGCCTTGCCGGGGCGGTTGTCACGGGACTGGTATTCTCCTTTGCCATAGTGCTTCCGTATGCTGCAGTCAGAAAGTCTTTTTTAGCCGATTTTTACCTGGGAAGACTTAAAAACCCACAATTTTCTGATGGCAGGATTGATGCAAAGATGTGGCTTTACCTGGCCGGAGCTGTGATGCTTGAACTAAATGTACTCAACTTTACTGCTCATCATATCATCTCGCATGGAGAAGCCGTTTCGCCGGGTTTTATAATGGCTGCAGTCTTTCTTTCATTCTTTGTAACTGAATACCTGTTTTTCGAGGAGGTTCACCTCTATACCTACGATTTCCTGGCTGAGCGTGTCGGGTTCAAACTGGGCTGGGGCGACCTGGCATTCTATCCCTTTTTCTATGCGGTTGC
>JAVEZD010000181.1:0-4054 GCA_034003165.1 Bacteroidales bacterium
TCAACTGGGCAGGGGTTAAACCAACATTCAGACAAATGGTTAAATGACTGCGAAGCATTGGTTCTGCTCCTCCGATTGAGCTGAGGACTGAGATAGTTACAAGTTCCCGTTCTGCATAGGTCAGTACATCCCGTTCAAACAGATCGGCAAACAAATGCTCTTTCAGAAAGGTATCGATTGCGGGAGCAAAAGCATTATAACCTGACAATGGCCTGTCCTGAGGCGTAAGTGTGAGTTCGCCCAGTACCTTTTTCCCCCGTTCATATTTACTTGCAGTATTTTTTATGGGAGATGCTTCGGCCCCCTTGATGTCGTTGATTCCTTTTGCCTTGCGTTCATCAAGTACTTCCATAAAGGTTTGTAATCCTCGAATACTGCGGGGAAATCCGCAGTAAGCATACAGGTGAGTGATTACTTCCCTGATTTTATTGACCGTCAGTCCGGCATCCAGTCCTTTATTCAGAGCAGGTTTTAAATCCTGCAGTTCGCCCATGGCGGTGTAAGCTGAAATAAGAATGATACTTTGCTGACCTTCTGTTAAAGTCTGAATTGAGCTCATTTCATTTTGTGCGCTGAGATGACAGATTAAAAAAAATGCTGCCACAATTGTTGAACTTACTCTCCGGTTGGACATAACAGATTATGATTAAATTAAATTGATGTACTTTTTGTTAATCTTTCAGAACCTGCGTGTAGCCATTCTGTCAAGCTGTTCTATAGACATATTGAAGAAGCGTTTGTCCTGGTTCAGCGAACGCATGGTCGTCATTTCCTCATCACTCAATGCAAAATCGAAAATACTTATGTTTTCCCTGATATGAGCGGGATTTGTTGACCCCGGTATTGCAGAGAAACCTTCCTGAATATGCCAGCGGAGTATAATCTGTACTATGCTTTTCCCATGTGCATCAGCGATTTTTTTAATCACCGGATCGGATAACAATCCCTTGTCTCCATGTCCCAGCGGATACCAGCACTCTATAATTATGTTGTAAGGTTTTACCCACTCCCGTATGTCATTACGCTGGGCATAGGGATGACATTCGATTTGCAGCGAAACAGGTTTAATTTTCATGTTATCGACAATTGCATGGAAGCGTTCCTTACTGGCGTCAAAATTACTGATTCCCAATGCACGTACCTTTCCTGATGCAACTGCCTTTTCCATATCTTTCCAGGCATTTATATAATCGCCAATAGGCTGATGGATGTAAAGCAGGTCGATATAGTCTGTCTGAAAACGTTTCAATATTGTATCTATTGATTGAAGGGTTTTGCCATCTGCATAGTCGGAAACCCATAATTTACTGGCAATAAAGAACTCTTCACGCGGAATACCGCTCTCTTTCATTGCCTCACCGACGGCTCCCTCTACACGATACGCGGTGGCGCAGTCCACTTTTCGAAAACCATTTTTGAACGCTTCAAGACATGCAGCCTTTGCCTGTTCGTAGGTGATTGCAAAAGTGCCAATTCCCAACTGGGGCATTACCATTCCGTTGTTCAGTTTTAAAGCTGGCACATTGGCTTTGGTCCCTTGAGCATTAACATGATTGATGCTGCCAGATATTAGTACTGCTACCATTAACCGGCTTAAATGGATCAGAAGTTTTCCGATAATTGTTGTTTTCATAGTCTGATGTTTTACAAATGTTTACCAAAAAATTCATTTAATTTTTTCATTGCCTGTTCAACATATTCCGGCACATAATAGGTCTGAATGTGGGTGGCACCCGGAATAAGGAATAATTCCTTCTCCTTTGTTCCTGTGGCATTATTGAAACAGGCATCTGTCATGTAGTAGGTGTCGGCTTTGCTTCCTGCCATCATCAGCAGGGGCTGGTTGATCAGGTTCATGTTGGTTGAAGCGTCAAATGCCATCAGATCGAGCAGACTGCTCATTGTATAGCGAAACGTTGAATTAGGGTGTTTGTGGGTGTTTCCGTAGTAAACATATCCTTCGCGATACAGGTCATACGGAATTTTAGCCAGTTCTTCTTCTTCCGTCGGCATAGGACTATCAGCAGCATAAAGCACTTTACCCCCTGCAGCTTCCTGTGCCCGTGCATCTGAAGCCTGTTTTAGCCGTTCCTGGATGGTGGCCAGTCCGGAATTCATGAATCCGTTTCGCCTGACCACGCCTGAATTAAACATGCTGAGTGTAGCCACGACTTTAAACCGCTTGTCGGTCTGGGCAGCTGCCAGCGAATAACCCCCGCCGCCGCAAATACCCAGCAAACCCAGACGGTCAGCATTTACACCGGCATATTGAGTGATATAATCGGCCATCCCTCGGATATCCTCAATTCGAAAGGCTGGCTTATCCACATTGCGCGGCATACCGCCGCTGGCTCCCTGGTACGAAGCATCTGCTGCAATTGTGATATAACCTGATCCGGCCAGACGCTGAGCATATAATCCGGCCACCTGCTCTTTAACCCCGCCGTTGGGATGTGCAACCACCACCACCGGGTATTTTTTCGACGGATCGTAATTGGCAGGGGTGTAAATATTTGCAGCTATTTCAATTCCATTCAGTTTATAGGTTACCGGATGAATATTCACCCTGCCGGGTACATTTTCTGTAATGGCATCCCTGTAAACCAGTCCAAAAGGATTGGCAGGCTTTGTTTGAGCCGAAGTAATGAAGCTAATTGCGGTAGACATAACCATCAAAAAAAAGATTTTAAATTTTACTTTCATTTTTATTTCCCTCCCTGATATTTTTAATTTTTCAGATTGTTAAATATCTTATTGATCAATATATTTTTTCCAGAATTGAACGGCCAGATCCAGCCATCCTTCTGCATCCGTTCCTGTTCCCAGACCGAATCCATGCCCTGCGGTTTCATACCTGCGGTATTCCACGTCAACTCCTGCATTTTTTAAATTCTCAACACGTGTTTCCACCGTTCTGACGTTGGCTATTCCGTCGTTGGCGGCAACGGTGATGAAAGCCGGTGAAAAATCCTTTGAGTATGTAGATTGCCCTGTATAGGCAATGACAACCGTGGCCGGTCTGGGAATATTTTCACCTCCGTAAGCCGCAACACCGCTAAGTGCTATATTTCCTGCCATCCTTGCCCCGGCCGATCCTCCCCATGCTGAATAAGAGTTTGTTCCCACACTGAGGGTTTCAGCATTACGGCTTACATAAGATATTGCTGCAGCAAGGTCTTCTGTGGCAAGGCGTTCGCTTCCGATCCTGTACCGGATCACAAAGGCATTGAACCCCAGTTCACTTATTCGTTGTGCGAGGGGAAATCCTTCATGAAGGGAACCGACATAGGAGAAGCCTCCTCCCGGACAAACTATGGCAAAAGGGGCTTCAGGTTCGCCGCGGAAGAAAAACAAACCCGTATTAATCTTTCGCGGATCCTGCTTCTTCTGCTCATCATTATAGAAATTGTAGAATACTATCCTGCCTGCATCTGCTTCATCAATCATGAAGTTAAGGGCTCTGACAACGTCTTCCGGGACCACATGGCCGTGATACGGCATGAGAGTGCCGATATCGGTCAGCCTGGTATTAAAGTATCCTGAATTGTCATCACGGGGGAGCAACAACTCACCAAATCCTTTGAATGCAGGGTGATTAACAATGTCGCGGACATAACTTCCGGTTGTCAAATGGTTATTCATCCCACCGGATACTTCATTCTGAGATAAATTGCTGTCAGTATTGTCCTTTCCTGACCTGTCATCCGTTGTGCAACTTATAAGAATCAAAGCTACAACCGGCAATAACAGGTTACAACAAAAATACAATTCAACGCTTCTTGAAGATTTCATGGTTTATGACTCATGGTTTCCATAACATTTACGGTGCCACTATATAATTCCTGCCAAATGAATAACTCAGACCAACATGCCAGAGCAGATCGTATTCCGAAGGAATATTGGATTCCAGCGGTTTATTTACAAGCGCCGATAATGAAACCGGGAAATTTTTGTTGCTGACAGATAATCTGGCGTTTAAAAAAACTCCATCTTTATCATCCATATTCAGATAGTATACTTCAGGAGTGATCCTTGCCGTGGTATTTTTAGCAAC
>JAVEZD010000182.1:0-4000 GCA_034003165.1 Bacteroidales bacterium
CCTGGTGTCACGGTTTTTGCCAACGCGAGAATAAACTAATAACCATCATAATCCTGCACCGCACCACGAGTGCAAAAACACGCGCCACCGCGACTTTGCGCCAACGCCACATACCGCCGAACGTTAGGGGCAATTGCATCAACATTTTTTTGATTTTCAATGTAACCATTCGTAAATTTGCCTGTAAACACCTTAAAATCAAGATATGAAATCAACTTGCTATCTAAAGAGATTGATTGGTGTTACTCTAATGATAATATCATTTGTAGGTTGCACCAAGGAGGAACTCCCTTCAGACAAAAATGGTTTATTAAAGGAAGTATTATCCGCTGGTTCCGTTATAGAAAGGTATACTTATAATGAAAACAATCTCCTTTCAGAGGCTAATAGTACATATTTCTGGATGAAATACTACTATAACAATAACAACCAGCTAATTAGAGAAGAAATCGGGGTAGATCCAGACATATATAGCTCGAGTTTTCCAAGAAGACCTCATGACAAATTAGCTAATCCATCAATAGTAGACATCTCAATGTTTACGATCTATAACTATGATAATAGTGGTCGCTTAATAAAAGTTCAACACTATATTCCTGGTAAAAGTCAAGTTGAATTAAGATCTTCACGGACTTTTGAGTACAATAATAAGAATCTGATTTATAAAGAATTATTGCATAACGGCAGTAATGAAGTTACTCAATTCAGAACCTATAATTATGATAATAATGGTAATGTAATTGAAGAAGACTATTATTCTTATTTGTTCATTCAAGAACAATCCAGCCCCAAACATCTTTCCAAAACAGTTTATGAATATGATTCATATTTGAACCCTTATAGAATATTTAACCAACTTGGTCATCCCGGTACATATACAAACGTGAACAACATACTAAAGACCGTGGTCAATAATTATGAACCCGCTGCCGGAATCGATTCAATTTCTTTATTTGAACACTCGTTTGAGTATAACGACTCAACTGGTTATCCAATTAAATCAGATAAGGGCATAGAATACATATATCAGTAAATACAACTGCCCCTAACAGGTCGGTATATGCAATTGCCGCTCCGTGGCGCGACAATTGAGTAACTAAAGAGGAGGTTTTGTGGCTGGCGCCACGGCCCGCCCCGGCTTCCGCCGGGGTCCCCCTGCTGGTGTCACGGTTTTTGCCAACGCGAAAATACACAAACAACATCATAATCCTGCATCGCACCACGAGTGCAAAAACACGCGCCACCGCGATGCTGCGGCAACATGCACATACCGCCGAACGTTAGGTGTCATGCAGGGCATAAAATGAATTCCAAAGTAGATATAATATTATGAAAGATAACGTTGAAGTTATTTGTTGCTTTTGTGGTAATGCACTAGGCATAAGTCAAGCTGTTGAGATTACAATTCAACCACCCAAGGCAAAAGACGAAACACAAAACCTATTCTGCCATAAAAAGTGTTTAAACAAGGTTTTAATAAAAAATATTCCATTGCACCCAGACCTAAATAGTGAATCTTAAAAAAGCACAACACCTAACAGGTCGGTATATGTCATTGGCTTCTGTGCCGCGAGAATTTTCTGGCTTAACAGGTTAGTTATGTGGCTGGCGGCACAGGCTGCCCCGGCTCCCGCCGGGGACTCCCTCCTGGTGTCACGGTTTTTGCCAACGCGAGAATAAACTAATTACCGTATAACCCTGCATCGCACCACGAGTGCAAAAACACGCGCCACCGCGACTCTGCGCCAACGCCACATACCGCCGAACGTTAGTAACAATAGCGGCTCCTGATAAATTAACATCGAAAGCAAGATTTGGAACAGTTATGTTTTGGGGGGCCAACTGTACCTCTCGCTTCCAAGTGACTCGCCACCGCACCGTAACTTAACCTGTCAGGAACTGAAAGAACATTAAGAACCAATCTGGCACGCCTGGCAAGACACCCCAACTCAGCGGCACTCCTCCGCTTCATGGATTATGTAGCGGCTAACCGAGTAAACAAAGGAACATGTTCGACTACACTCAGGTGAGATATTATCTGCTACATGTAAAGATAGATAAGCCGCTACAGTTCCTAACAGGCCGGTATATTCCATTTGCATGTCATGGTTTTTGCTCTCCTCCTATGCTAATAAGAAGTAAAAGCCAGATTTAGAATCGCCAGAAAGATTGGGGATTGTGGCGCGATCATTAAGAAACAAAAAGGAAATATTACAAATGCGCCTCGATTGCAAAAACCACGCCATCCCCTCCTAAGGTCGGGGCACGCAAACGTAATATACCGCCGAAACGTTAGGTACAATAGCGGCCACATGATATTTAAAGGGTTGGGTGCTCAAATCACAATAAATTGGGGGGCCAGCAGTACCTCTCGCTGCGAAGAGACTCGCCAACCCGCCGTAACCTAACTTGTTAGGTACTAAGAAAACATTAAGAACCATTCTAGCACGAATCGCGAATCACCCCAACTCAGCTGCACTCCTCCGCTTCAACGGATGTGTAGCGGCTAGGTGAGTAAATGAGGAAACCTGTTCAACTGTACTCTAGTGAGATCTCTTCTGTTTCAACTCAAATTAAAAAGCCGCTACAGTACCTAACAAGTCGGTATATGGCATTGCCTTCTGTGCCGCGAGAACTTTCTAACCAAAAAGGAACGTTAAGTGTACAGCGGCACAGGCCGCCCCGGCACCGCCGGGGGCTCCCGCTGGTGTCACGGTTTTTGCCAACGCGAGAATAAAGTAATAACCATCATATCCCTGCATCGCACCACGAGTGCAAAAACACGCGCCACCGCGACTCTACGGCAACGCCACATACCGCCGAACGTTAGGTACAATAGCGGCCAAATGATATTTAAAGGGTTGAGTGCTCTAATGACTAAACTGGGGGGCCAGCATTCCCTCTCGCTGCGAAGAGACTCGCCAACCCGCCGTAACCTAGCTTGTTAGGTACTAAGAAAACATTAAAAACCATTCTAGCACGAATCGCGAATCACCCCAACTCAGCTGCACTCCTCCGCTTCAACGGATGTGTAGCGGCTAGGTGAGTAGACAAGGAAACCTGTTCAACTGTACTCTAGTGAGATCTCTTCTGTTTCAACTCAAATTAAAAAGCCGCTACAGTACCTAACAAGTCGGTATATGGCATTGCCTTCTGTGCCGCGAGAACTTTCTAACCAAAGATGACTGTTCGCTGTACAGCGGCACAGGCCGCCCCGGCTTCCGCCGGGGGCTCCCGCTGGTGTCACGGTTTTTGCCAACGCGAGAATAAAGTAATTACCGCATAATTCTGTATCGCACCACGAGTGCAAAAACACGCGCCACCGCGACTCTGCGGCAACGCCACATACCGCCGAACGTTAGGGTCAATAGCGGCTTATTTAATAATAAAGGGTTAAGTGCTCAAATCAAATAAAATTGGGGGGCCAACAGTCCCTCTCGCTTCAAGCATTCTTGCCACCGCGCCGTAGCTTAGATTAATAGAAAAAAAAGAGAAGATTAATAACACGTCAAGCATGTACCGCGATTACCCCCCAACTCAGCAGCAGCCCTCCGCTTCAGGGGATATGTAGCGGCTTGGTGAGTAAATTAAGGAGCCTGTTCAAACGTATTCTAGTGAGATCTTTTCTTCTCCAACTCAAGACAAATAAGCCGCTACTATCCCTAACAGGTCGGTATATGGCATTGCCTTCTGTGCCGCGAGAACTTTCTAACCAAAGAGGACCGTTTGGTGTACAGCGGCACAGGCCGCCCCGGCACCGCCGGGGACTCCCTCCTGGTGTCACGGTTTTTGCCAACGCGAGAACAAACAAACAACATCATAATCCTGCATCGCACCACGAGTGCAAAAACACGCGCCACCGCGACTCTGCGCCAACGCCACATACCGCCGAACGTTAGGGTCAATAGCGGCCCTCATAATAATCAATGGTTTAAGTGCGCAAATCACATTAAAGGGGGGCAAGCATTTCTTCTCGCTTCGAATAGTCTCCCTTCGCGCC
>JAVEZD010000183.1:0-1905 GCA_034003165.1 Bacteroidales bacterium
CCGGCGTTTATCCTGAAGCTCTTGCTGAAGGTTTTCATGGTGGTGGGAGTTTTGGGTGGGGTTTAAAAAAAAGTTCACCGGAGTGACCCGGTGAACTATCTCATATCATCTATTTGTTGTCGGCAAGGTAGCGTTCGGCATCGATGGCTGCCATGCAGCCTGAGCCGGCGGCTGTGACGGCCTGCCTGTAGTGGGGATCCTGGATGTCGCCGGCGGCAAAGACACCGGGTACGTTGGTCCTGGTTGTTCCCGGGACCGTCTTTATATATCCCGCTGCGTCGATGTCTATATACTTCTTAAAGACGTCGGAGTTGGGAGTATGGCCTATGGCCAGGAAGAAGCCGTCGATGTTTACCTTTACCATCTCTTCTTCGGGAGTTCCTTTTTTCTTTACCAGTACCACTCCTTCTACGCCGTTTTCGCCGAAGAGGTCGATGGCCTGATGTTCCCAGAGGATCTCTATGTTGGGTGTTGACATCACCCTGTCCTGCATTACTTTTGAGGCTCTGAGGACGTTACGGCGGACGATGAGGTATACCTTTCTGCATAATCCTGCCAGGTAGGTAGCTTCTTCGGCGGCAGTGTCGCCACCGCCGACGACGGCAACATCCTTTCCCTTATAGAAAAAGCCGTCGCAGGTGGCGCAGGCTGAGACGCCCATGCCGGCATATTTTGTCTCGGCTTCGAGGCCGAGGTATCGTGCTGTGGCGCCGGTGGCAATGATGACGGTGTCGGCTTCGACGATGCTGTTGTCGTCGAAGGTCACCTTAAGTGGTCTTGCAGAGAAGTCGGCATCGACAGCTATTGCAATGCGTATCTCTGTGCCGAAGCGTTCGGCCTGACGTTTCAGGTCCTCCATCATCTGGGGTCCCGTGACCCCATCGGGGTAGCCCGGGAAGTTATCTACTTCTGTTGTTGTAGTAAGCTGGCCGCCCATCTGTAGTCCAGTATAGAGCACAGGAGAGAGGTTTGCCCTGGCCGCGTAGATGGCGGCGGTATAGCCTGCGGGTCCCGAGCCGATTATGAGGCAGCGTGTTCTGGCTGTTTTTTCCGATTCCGTCTTCACGGCGTCTTTCTCACTGCCCAGGTCGAGAGGTTTGATGAAATCCATAATCTACAGGTTTTTTTGTTTGTGCAAAAATATGAAAAAAAATGCATATGTTGATGCCGTGAGGATAGGGGAGGAAGGGAAGAAAAAGGTAAAAAACGTTATTAAGGAGTTACAGGGTGTTGGGACGGCAGTGTCGGGGAGGGGCAATTTATGGGCTTATGGTAATAGGGGATAAAAAAATGCTAAACATTTACTTAAATTTCTGCTAAAACGTTTGGTTTGTTTAATGAAAGTTTTATATATTTGAACAAGCGGCATTTCCACAGCTATTTTATCTCATGATTGATTTATCAGACACTTATTATATCGGAAATGCCGCTTTTTTTATTTGTATAAGCGGGTTATATAAGGGTCTGAAAAAGGTAAAAAACCTGTGAGGCATTTCTAGGAAAGAATAATTTTTATATTACATTTGCATCGGTTTCGGGGATATGTTTCCGGGACCGGAATCGGGGTGTGGCGCAGTTGGCTAGCGCACTTGCATGGGGTGCAAGGGGTCGTCTGTTCGAGTCAGATCACCCCGACTCGAAAAAAAATGCTTCTGATGAAAATCAGAAGCATTTTTTTTCCTCACCACTGACGCAGTTACACTGGTCAGGGTCTTCGACACTCACTCTCACACTCACACTGAAAAAGGCGTGAGATTAAGCATGGAGCAGGGGGCAAGGAGCAAGGGGCGAAGAAAAGGCGTGAGATTCAGCAGAGGGCAGGGGGCAAGGAGCAAGGGGCGAAGAAAAGGCGTGAGATTCAGCAGAGGGCAGGGGGCAAGGAGCAAGGGGCGAAGAAAAGGCGTG
>JAVEZD010000183.1:2005-3928 GCA_034003165.1 Bacteroidales bacterium
GCAGGGGGCAAGGAGCAAGGGGCGAAGAAAAGGCGTGTCGACGAATCCCGCGAACGCGGGAAGTTGATCCCGAGCACTCGGGAAGCCTCTATCAGAGATAGTTCCCGGATGATAGGAAAATATCTCAAGGCCAGGGTATTGGGTATGCAAGGTTTAAAGCGTGTCGACGAATCCCGCGCACGCGGGAAGTTGATCCCGCGAATGCGGGAAGGCATGAGGCATGCCTTATCCTTTTCCAATACAGAATACCCCAAAGCCAATATCTTCAAGCATCTTACGGTCGAGGACGTTACGGCCGTCGAACAGGAAGGCAGGTTTAAGCATGTTTTTATAAACCAGATTCCAGTCGTAGGATTTAAATTCATCCCATTCTGTCAGTACCGCGATAGCATGTGCATTATGCATGGCCTCATATGGGTTGGAATGTACTTTTACAAGTTGTTTTATCTCTTCAGATGTGATGGATGTTACGGGGTCATTTTCGCGGCGGTTAAGCTGCAGGTATTCCAGGTCTTCGAATATTCTCCCGGCATTTACCTGTGGGTCATAGACATGAATCTCCGCCTTGTCATTCATCAGTTCATCGGCTACGTAGATGGCAGGACTTTCGCGGGTATCGTTTGTGTCTTTTTTAAAGGCCCAGCCCAGGAAAGCAATTTTCTTGCCTGACACGGTATTGAAAAGAGTGTCGATTATCTGTTTTGCAAAGCGGTGTTTCTGATAGTCGTTGAGTTTAACAACCTGCTCCCAGTATTCAGCCACTTCAGGCAGGTTAAAATGCCGGCACAGGTATACCAGGTTTAATATATCTTTCTGGAAACATGAACCACCAAATCCCACGGAAGCTTTAAGGAATTTCGGGCCGATACGGGAATCCATTCCAATGGCAGTTGCAACCTCATCCACATCAGCTCCGGTACGTTCACAAAGGGCAGACATGGCGTTAATGGAACTCACCCTTTGGGCAAGGAAAGCATTGGCAGTGAGCTTAGAGAGTTCACTGCTCCAAATACGGGTCGTTATAATCCGTTCGCGGGGAATCCAGTTGGCATATATATCAGCGAGTGCCTGTTCAGCCTCTTTCCCTGCTTCGTCGTCCTCGCTGCCAATGAGAACACGGTCGGCTTCCAGCAGGTCGCTGATGGCAGTTCCTTCTGCCAGAAATTCAGGGTTTGAGAGTACCCTGAACTTATATGGGGTGTCGTATGCTTCTATAATACGTTTGATGGACTGGGCTGTACGTACAGGTAGTGTGGATTTCTCAACTATGATTTTGTCCTCGTTGGCTGTCTCAGCAATCTGCCGGGCACAAAGCTCAACATATTTAAGGTCCGCTGCCATCCCTTTTCCTACTCCGTAGGTCTTGGTGGGAGTATTAACCGAAATAAATATCATCTGAGCGTCGGTGATTGCTTTCTCCACATCGGTGGAGAAAAACAGGTTCCGTCCGCGGGTTTTGGAGACCACTTCAGGCAGTCCCGGCTCATATACAGGCAGCCGTGTGAGATCTTCGCTGTTCCAGGCGGCAATACGTTCAGGGTTAATGTCAACTACTGTAACCTTAATATGCGGACATTGTTGTGCAATTACGGCCATGGTTGGGCCTCCAACGTAACCTGCCCCGATACATGATATTGATGTGATTTTTTTTGAAAAAGTCATTTTAAAGTTAATTTGATTAGTGTCTGATGTGTTCAGGCCTTTACCTTTTTATTCTTATTCTCAACATGTAAATATAGTTAAAGCTTCAGTTAGTGAAATTATAAAAATGGAAGAGAATTTGAGAATTTGAAAATTTGAAAATTTGAAAATTAAGACTAACATATATTTATTGCAATAACCGATAATTATAAGGTGAACAAAATTCCGTTTGCGTTTGGATATTACATATCATCCGGGCACCATCTCTAATAGTGGCTTCCC
>JAVEZD010000184.1:0-3917 GCA_034003165.1 Bacteroidales bacterium
GATGAAAAGAAAATTATTCATTGCAGGCTCAGGTCTCCTGGGCCTGATAATGCTCGGTTTTCTGACTATTTACATCTGGATTGACATTGATGTAAAAAAGAATATTAAAATTGCTCAGGAGCGATATCCCGGTAAGGCAGACGATGCTCTGATTGCCTTTCTGCTGGATACCACAAACTCTCCTCAAAATCGTTCCAGCGTGGCAATCTGGACACTGGGACAAATCCAGTCAGAAAAAGCCATACCTGTTCTGGAGGATTTGTACAAAAATGATCCGGAAGGGAAAACCTGTTATGGTAAACATGATTCCGTACTCTGTCAACACGAAATTTACAAAGCTCTAAATGCAAGTAAATCAAATTGGTGGCCTCTGCATTCAAGATTAAATAAATAAAAACCTTTTTATTACTTAAAAACGGGCGGCGAAATAATTGAGTACAATTTCAGTACATTAATAACCTCCAAAAAATGAAAACTACAGTTCAATTCATCCTGACAATTATGGTTTTTTCAGCATTACTAATAAGCTGTAAAACCTCTGACTCAAAAGTTGAAAACCCTCTTTTGTATTTTGATCTGAAAGAGATGCCTGAAAAGACAACCTTAAAGCTTTCTGATCTGGGGGCTACGGATATACAATATATCCCTCTGGAGACCAATGAGCAAAGTGTAATACCACGGATACAGAAAATAATAAGAAGCAAAAATTGCTTTTTAACACAGTCCTTTACCGATATCAAAATGTTCAGAAATGATGGTTCATATGTCACCACGATAGGAACAGTCGGCAGAGGACCAAATGAATTTAATGTAGTCCACGACGTAAATATCAATCCCTCTGATGAGACAATTTACCTTATCGATGGATGGCAACAAAAATTTCTGGTCTATTCCAGCACCGGCGAATTTATCAAAACATTCAAATATCCTGCCCGGGCTGCTGTAAAATTTGGATTTACACAGGATGGAATTCTATGTTACAACCTAAACTCCATGGGTGATATCGAAACCAGTTTTTATCTGATAGATACAAGCGGCCGGATAATTGAGAGTTATCCAAACAAATACCCGTGGACCAGGAATGCCCCCACCCTGGCATTTCAAAATGAGAATATCTTCTACCGGTTTAATGATCAACTTATTAATAAGGAAATATACTGCGATACCTTATTCTCAATTAAAAATAACCAATTTGAACCTCATGCAATCATCAGTACAGGAAACCTTCGCATTACCCCGGATGTAAGAACACAATCTGATGTAAAATTCATAACAGAGAATTTTATTAATCCCATGAATCTGTTTCAATTCGGAAATTTCATCTACTATGAGTTTTATATCCCTGTAAACGGACACTCTGAAGGTTTAGCCTTTATTGGATCTGAAAATGGCAGTTTCAGGGTGTTAATTGATCCTGAAAAAGATTTGATCAATGACCTTGATGGTGGGCCCAGTATCTGGCCAAAGGGGACCTGGGATGATGGGACAGTCGTTGCCTGGACAGACGCACTGGAACTTAAGGCCCTTGTTTCTTCAGAAGCATTCACTAAATCAAACCCTAAATACCCTGAGAAGAAAAAGGACCTCGAAAAACTGGCTGAAAACCTTGAGGAGACTGATAATCCTGTTTTGATATTGATTAAATTTAATAATTGATCTCCTTTATTTTAAAGTGACAAAAAAGTGAATATGAAACCCCTGGGTATATCCCTTTTTCTTGTTTCCATTATACTGTTTGCCTTAAGCCCGGCTGCCGGAAACCCACCTGAAAATGAATCCGGTAAAAGAATAACATCATCCGGAAATCCTGATAGTCTGTCAGATACTTCCTCTGCTGCAGAACTTCCGCGCCTGATCGGGAAGGTTTATCTCCACACCGACCGCACCTGGTATTTCCCCGGCGACGATATATGGTTCAAGGCCTACCTGATCGATGCCTTTTACAACAGGCTCTCAGGCATCAGCCGCAATCTTCATGTTGAGCTTATCTCACCCTCCGGAGAGATCATCGAAGGAAAAACAATATCCCTGGAAAATGGCCTGGGAAAAGGCGACTTCAGACTTTCCGGAAGTCTCAGTGCAGGTAAATACCGGATCAGGGCATACACAAACTATATGCGCAATTTCTCCGGTGAGCTCTTCTTTAATAAGGAAATCGGTATAATAACCTCATCCCTCCCGGACCCGTCTTCTGAAGACAAAAAGGAACAGGGCAATATTGAAATCGATTTCTTCCCTGAAGGAGGTTCCCTGGTAGATAATGTAAACTCCATTGTTGCTTTCAAAGCCGTCGATGCCCATGGAAAGGGTTGTGATGTAAGTGGAACAATATATTCATCATCAGGGGAGATGGTCACCGTATTCCGATCGTCACATCTCGGCATGGGCCTGTTTGAATTAAAGCCTTCACCAGGTTCTGGATATTATGCCGTGGTCAAGGGAGCTGACGGTACTGAGACAAGAACAGAACTGCCTGGAAGCTCCTCCTCGGGTGCTACACTCAGTGCAGCTGTCTTAAACGATAAAGAGCTGTCGGTGATAGTCCGTACCAACGAGCGGACACTCCCTCTCCTTGCCGGCAGGGACCTTAAACTCATGTTGTCGGCCCGGAAAGAGGTAATAAAAACAATCATCCTGAGAATAAACTCACTCTCAAATAGTCTTAAACTGCCTCTTGGAGATCTTCCCGGGGGAATAACAATGTTAACCCTGTTATCATCAGACGATCTGCCGCTTGCCGAACGGCTCATCTTTACCGGAAGGGGTGATGAAATGAAAATAAGTATCAGTCCCGATAAGACGGAATATAAGAAAAGGGACCCTGTCTCAGTAAAGCTCTCTTTTATGGATGATTCAACTGATCAGGATGCTGCCTTCCTGTCGCTTTCTGCTGCCTATGGTAATTTTATGGACAGGCCCGGAGAATATCCGACAAACATAGCCTCGTGGTTCCTTCTTGAATCTGATGTTCATGGTATGGTTGAAGGTCCCTCATATTACTTTGACCCCTCCAATCAGGGCAGGTTTAAGGATCTTGACCTGCTTCTTCTGACACAGGGCTGGAGGGATTTCGCCTGGAAATCCGATTCTTCAGCATATTTTTCGCCTGAGACAGGTTTTTCGGTATCAGGCCGCCTGAGGAAGATAAACAGGGACAGACCTCTGGCCTCTGCAAAAATCAACTATACCATCTTTCAGGAAAGCAACATAATAAACGGAACCCTGCCGGTTGATTCTTCCGGAAGATTTAAGCTTGACAGCATCAATATAACAGGCGAAGCGAGGCTTGTTCTGACTGCCTTCGACCGTAATGACGGGCCAAACGGATTATTACTTCCTGATTCAGCCATATACATCCCGCCGGAGATATCATTGTATAAAGCTGCCCCGACAGTGGTAAAGAAAGAAGAAACGCTGGCACTGGCCGGTGACGATGAGACAAAGGAAAGAGAAACGGCTCTTGTTAGGGAATATGTTCAAAAAGAAACTACCAGGGAAAAATATAAGCTGTCCGATACCATTGAAGTCGGGGAAGTCTTTATAACCGGCCGTAAGCCAGTGGATATCAAGGTTGCCAAAATAGAATCAGTTCGCTGGATGTATGGTGGACAACCTGATAATGAAATAATTGTCACACAACAGATGGAATCTGTCCCGTCCCCTCCCCTTTTACTGATCTCAGCAGGAGTAAGGGTTACAGGGCCTGACGCTGGTGGAGCTTACAAAATCAGAATACGCAGCGGCATTTACAGAGATGAGCCTCCTCTCCTGCTTATCGACGGAATTAAAAGACCTATTTCTGTTTTCAGTACTATGCCCGTCTCGATGATTGAAAGAATTGATGTACTTAAGTCAATCGGGAAAACTGCAGTATATGGTCTGGATGGTAATTTCGGAGTTATTTCGGTAATAACGCG
>JAVEZD010000185.1:0-3902 GCA_034003165.1 Bacteroidales bacterium
TAACAAAGATAGCTAATTAACTTTATAATCGATTGCCGGATGATCGTCGAGGAAGGAAATAAGTTCGTTATTCAGGCGGACCCTCAACGTTCTTGAAAACATAGGAAGGGAGACTTTGTTTTCGGGATCGTAAAACAGGAATTTGAGTTCGGTATCTCCCTTGTTACGGCTTATGATTTCCACGAGGCCCGAGATCAGTTCCATGTCGATATTGGCGGGGTTGATCTTCAGGGTGACAGATGTTACAAGTTCATCTTTGACACTTGAGAGCAGGTAGATTGTCTTTATCCTGAACTCGAGTTCATCTTCCCTGTATTTTCGCTTCTGTACCTTTCCCTTAACGAGGAGGTAATAACCGTTAAAGAAGAACTTGCTGAATTCGACATAGTCCCTGTCGAACAATATAAAGCGGAATGAATCGGTGTAATCCTGGAGTGTGAACGATCCGTAGGGTTTCCCGTTCTTGCTTATACCGTTTTTTGTTTCGGTGACTATACCTGCCACCGTGACATCCCTGTCGAGCCACTCTGCCATGTTCTGGAGATCAGCAAGTGTGGCATTTGTGAATGAATTTATCTCAAGGGAGAAGTCATCGAGTGGATGGGAAGAGAGGTAAATGCCAATAACTTCCTTCTCCCGGTTTAGTTTTTCAAGTTTTGGCCATTCAGGGCAGCGCGAAGGTTCCGGTTTAAGTATGTCGAAGCCTGAGTCGCCGCCAAAGAGGCTCTGCTGGGTAGAGTTCTTTATGTTCTTTGCCGAGTTGCCGTAGCGGATCAGGCTTTCAATGAAACTGTTACCCTTTGTGTCGAGTGAGAAATACTGTTCTCTCGGGATCTCAGAGAAGCAGTCGAAAGCACCGGCAACTGCCATAGCTTCAAGGTTTTTCTTGTTAAGTGAGTTAAGGTTAACCCTTTCGGCCAGGTCGTATACTGATGTGAAAAGTCCGTTTTTTTCTCTTTCTTCAATGAGCTGCAGGACAGCACTTTCACCGACTCCTTTAATGGCTCCAAGTCCGAATCTTATGTTTCCGGCTTTATTTACAGTAAATTTCAGATCACTCTCATTTACATCAGGCCCAAGCACCTCCATCCCCATTCTGCGGGTTTCGTCCATGAAGACGGTGATCTTCTTAAGGTCGTTTATGTTCCTGCTAAGTACGGCAGCCATATATTCGGCCGGATAGTTGGCCTTCAGGTAACCTGTCTGGAAGGCGACTATGGCATAGCATGTCGAATGTGACTTATTGAAGGCGTACTGCGCAAAGGCTTCCCAGTCGGACCATATTTTATCTACAACGTTTTCATCATAGCCGTTTTTCCTGCATCCTTCCATGAACTTGACTTTCATCTCGTCCATGATTGATTTTTTCTTTTTCCCCATGGCTTTCCTGAGGGAATCGGCTTCGCCTTTTGTAAATCCGGCCAGGGCCTGGGAGAGGAGCATCACCTGTTCCTGGTAAACGGTTATACCGTAGGAGTCATTAAGGTACTTCTCCATAACAGGCAGGGTGTACTCAATGGGCTCAAGTCCCTGTTTCCTCCTGATGAATTTGGGGATGTAGTCCATGGGTCCCGGTCTGTAAAGGGCATTCATGGCAATGAGGTCCTCGATCCTGTTGGGTTGGAGCTCCTTAAGGTATCTCTTCATGCCTGCCGATTCAAACTGGAAGATGCCTGTTGTTTCTCCCCTGCTGAAAAGTTCGAATGTCTTCTGGTCGTCGAGAGGCAGGTCGTCGATGTCAATAGCTATGCCTCTCGATTTTTTAATATTGGCAATGGCATCCTTTATAATTGAAAGGGTCTTCAGTCCAAGGAAGTCCATCTTAAGCAGTCCCACCGATTCCACATGGTTCCCATCGTACTGGGTGGCATAGAGGTCTGTATCCTTTGCCGTGCAGAGGGGGATATGGTTGTCGAGGGCATCCTTGCCTATAATAATACCGCAGGCATGAACACCGGTCTGTCTTACCGAACCTTCGAGTACCCCGGCGTATTTAAGGGTCTGGGCAATAAGTTTGTTTGGTGATTCCCTTTCCCTGGCAAGCTCAGGCACTTCTGCAAAAGCTTCAGCCAGGCTTATTCCGGGACGTTCGGGGACCATCTTTGCCAGGCGGTCGGCATCGGGGAGAGGCAGTTTCTGAACCCTTGCAACATCCCTGATAGCCATCTTGGCGGCCATGGATCCAAAAGTGATTATATGAGCTACCTTGTCGTGGCCGTATTTTTCAACCACATATCTGAGCACTGATTCCCTGCCGTCTTCATCAAAGTCGATGTCTATATCGGGCATTGAGATCCTGTCGATGTTGAGGAAGCGTTCAAAGAGGAGTCCGTATTTGATAGGGTCGATGTCGGTTATCCTGAGGCAGAAAGCTACTGCGGAACCCGCTGCGGAGCCCCGTCCGGGTCCCACTGAAACCCCCATTTCCCTGGCGGCTCTCAGGAAATCCTGAACAATGAGAAAATAGCCGGGGAAGCCCATCCGGGCTATCATACTGAGCTCGAAGTCGAGGCGTTCCCGGTGTTCATCTGTCAGTTCACCCCATCTTTCCCTGGCGCCCTCATAGGTGAGGTGACGCAGGTAGGCATCTTTGTCGCTGAAGCCGTCAGGGATTTCAAATTCAGGCATAATAGGGTCGTGGTCGAGAGAATAATTCTCAATTTCAGCAACCAGATCAGCCACGTTATCGACTGCTTCGGGGATATCGGTGAAGATGGCCCGCATCTCTTCCTCGCTCTTAAGGTATTCCTGTTTGGAATATCTCAGCCTGTCGGGATCGTCAATATCTTTGGCCGTATTTATACAAATGAGCCTGTCGTGAGCCTCGGCATCGTCGGCATTCACAAAATGGACATCGTTGGTGGCAATAAGCTTTACCCCATATTTTGCCGATAGTTCCCTGAATACTGTAATTACTTTCTGTTGAAGGGGAAATGCTGAACGGTCTGCCTCCGGATCATAGGTCTCGTGCCTCTGGACCTCAAGGTAGAAGTCGCTGCCGAAGATATCAGTATATTCCCTGAGTGCTTTTTCGGCCCCCTCCCTTGTTCCGTTAAGGATCTCATCCTGAATCTCTCCGGCCAGGCAGGCTGAGGAGGCAATTAGACCTTCGCTGTAGGAAGCGAGCAGTGACTTGTCTATCCTCGGCTTGTAGTAAAACCCCTTGGTCCATGCAGTAGAAACAAGCTTGACAAGGTTGTAGTAGCCTTTAAGGTTTTTTGCCAGAAGTATGAGATGATCTCCTGAGCGGTCTTCCTTGCCGCTGACTTCAGAGATGGACCTTTTAGCCACATATACCTCACAGCCTATTATGGGTTTGATCCCGTTTTTTACAGCAGTGTTATGAAACTCCTTAACGCCGAACATATTTCCGTGGTCGGTAATTGCCACGGCCTCCATGCCAAGCTCTTTTACCCTGTCTATGAGCACTGAAATACCTGATGCTCCGTCGAGTATGGAGTACTGGGTATGAACATGAAGATGAGCAAAAGGAGCCATGTCAGGGAAAAATGGTTAAAGAGTCAGTCAGCAAAAATACAGAAATTTGCCTTATAATCTGAGCTGTATTATTAACAGGTTATTAAACGGACAGACCTTAACCGGGGATGTTTTTAAAAAACAGGGAATTGACAGACAGAAAGGATTACGCAGCTTTTTTTACCGGGCCGGATTTTATTAGTATTATTCTCTTTGTCAAATAAATATTTACTATTATCTTCGCAGCCACAAATTTTTAAAAGAGTAGGTAAATAAAAGCGTAGAAAATTAATGGCAGTAAAAATCAGATTAGCCAGGAAAGGCCGTAAGAGAAAGGCCTACTACCACATAGTGGTAGCTGATAGCAGATCGCCACGGGATGGCAGATATATTGAAAAGATCGGTGTTTATAACCCGATTACCGA
>JAVEZD010000186.1:0-3841 GCA_034003165.1 Bacteroidales bacterium
TACCAGTTAGTGATAAGCAACACCGGAAATGTCACCCTTACAAATGTCACTCTGGATGATCCGAATGCCGTTGTAAGTTGTCAGGATTCACCATACACCATGGCTCCGGGTGACAGGGTTGTCTGCACAGCAGTCCATACGGTGGTCCAGCAGGACGTTATCAACCGTTCAATCAGGAATACTGCCACGGCAACTGGTTCTGATCCCAATATGGAGACAATTACAGCCAGCAGTAACGAAGTTATACTACCTCTTAATAACCTGGCACCTGAGATTATTTGTCCTCCGCCAATAATAAATGTTACGACTGATCACAGTTGTGATACCCTGATAACTTCAGGGCTATCGGCAACCTTCTCTGATCCTAACGGTAATATAGCCTCCGTGACATGGAGGATGACCGGAGCAACCCTTGATGAATCTCCTGAATCGGGTATAAACAATATTGACCGGCATATATTCAACCTGGGAGTTACTGAAGTAACCTATACAGTTACTGACGAATATGGCCTGACGGCATCATGCAGCTTCACTGTGACTATTTCAGACGAGACTCCTCCGGTTGCTGTATGCCAGGATATTACAGTATATCTTGACATTAATACAGGAACATATACCATAACTGTTGATGATATAAACAACGGAAGCACTGACAATTGCGGAATAGCTTCGATGAATATTGACGTCACCGAATTTGACTGCACCGATCTAGGTCCTAACAGCGTCACTCTTACAGTTATCGATAATTCGGGAAATATGTCTGAATGCACATCGACTGTAACGGTTGTTTATGCTGTGACTCCTCATCCGGAAGTAATACCTGATAATGATGTGATATGCAACGGAGAAACAATCAACCTGGATCTTGAGAATAACCTGCCCGTAACTACATGGACATGGACCGTACAGACTTCGGATTACATAAGTGGAGCCAGCTCAGATCTCAGTGGCACAGGCACATCTGTTTCCCAGACCCTGTTCAACTCGGATGTAAATGCCCACAATGTTATCTACTCAATAACTCCAAGGGTTTACGGATTATGTGATCTTGGAGAAATAAGGGCTGAAGTATGGGTGAATCCTGAACCTGTAATCGAGGTATCTCTGCCTGATACAGTGATCTGTAATGGAGAGACAGCAGAGGTACTGCTGCACAATCCTAATCTCTCGATACGTGGTGAATGGGTATACGATCTGGTTGTCAATCCCGATCCGGGCATCACTGGTTATATGGCAGGAGGCAGATATACTAACGATGATGATCTGCACGAGTCACTTATCAATAACGCAACAGTACTTCAGAAGGTTGAATACAGGCTGACCCCGATGATTATTCCTTCCGACGGAGGACCAGGCTGCACCGGAGAGACACAGATCATTAATATATGGGTACATCCAAGGCTTGAATATGATGTTGAGATTTCTGATTACAACGGCTTTAATGTAAGTTGTTTTGGCAAGACAGATGGTTTCATAAACATCACACCTTCGGAAGAACTTGCTCCGTTCAGGTTTGAATGGAGGGGACCATCAGGATACTCATCACAGAATGAAGATATAACAGGTCTGTCTGCAGGTGAATATGCAATGTTGATTATCGACAGGAATCTGTGTCCGACTCTTGACACTTTCAGGCTTGATCAGCCGGGCCGCCTGAGCATGAATATTGATCCATCAATCAGCCGCGACGGTGGTTACAATATTGATTGTTATGGAGGCCAGAACGGTTACGTAAATATTTCGGCTGTCAATAATGTTGGCCAAACTGACTACCTGTGGATTGACGGATATATAGGAAGCAACAGAACCGGAATGACGGCCGGAACTTACAAGGTGATACTTACTGATGCAAATAACTGCCAGGCCGATTCAACTGTTACACTTACCGATCCCGAACCGATAAGGATACTGTTTGATGTCTCACAGCCATTCTGTCCCGATACTCCTGATGGCGAGATCAGGACTGCCGTAACCGGAGGAATAAGTGCGGGAGGTTACAGTTACCTGTGGTCTGACAGCTCCACCCTGAGTGTTCTATACTATGTGCCACAGGGCCTCTACAGTGTGACCGTTACAGACATGAACGGATGCACTGCTTCCGGAGATGTGCGGCTCAATGCTGTCAACGAGGTATGTCTTATCATTCCGGAAGCCATATCGCCCAACGAGGATGGTCATAATGAATACTGGAATATTGGAAACATAGATCTGTATCCTGATGTTATTATAACCATTTACAACAGGTGGGGTCAGATGATATGGAGGTCAGAAAAAGGATATCCTCATCCATGGGATGGAAGGAGCCAGGGGATCAGGATGCCTGTGGACGGATACCATTATGTGATAGATCTGAATAACGGATACAAGCCTATAATAGGAGATGTAACAATAGTGAGATAATAAACTGAGAAAGATGATCAAAAGGCTGTTATACATATTTATCTTCACCGTTGCCGCTCAGGTTGCCGGAGCGCAGCAATTGCCGCTATACAGCCAGTACCTGTATAATAAATTCATTATAAATCCGGCGTATGCAGGAAGTGACGGTTTTACAAGCTTTAACCTGACGGCAAGGCAGCAATGGGTCGGTTATGACGGAGCTCCGAGAACCTATTCTTTAAGCTGGCAAACGCGAATACTCAAGAGAGGTTACAAACTCGGAACTGACCTGTTCAACAGAACTGTCTACAGGGCAAAGACTGAAGGGAAAATAGGTTTCGGAGGCTATGTCTTTTCAGATAAGAATGCATTGGTTAACAGGAACGGGTTCCAGGCAACCTATTCCTACCATTTCTGGGTTCAGGATTATACCCAGCTATCAATGGGAATTTCCTTTACCGGGTATCATCTCAGGATAAATGCAGATGAGCATAGTTTTGAAAGTCCTGATGAACCCTGGTTGCTTGATAATATGCGAAAAGGAGTTTTTATTCCTGATTCTGAGTTCGGCCTTTATCTTCTTAATCCGCATTTTGACCTTGGATTCTCGGCCCATCAGCTTTTCGGAGCAGCTGCCAAGATAGGAACTGAGAGGTACAAAAACTATGAGATGTACAGGCACATAAACCTGTTCGGATCTTATAATTTCAATGTAGGTACTAAGACTGAACTGAAGCCTTCAGCTTTCGTAAGGATGTCGGAGCAATTACGGCCTCAGATTGATCTTGGGTTTACCTATACCTACAACCAGAGTTTCTGGGCAGGCTTCTCATACAGATCAGGAGGTGCAATAATAGGGAACTTCGGATTCAAATATATAAACAGCCGCATTGAAATGACTTCAATTTATTTTGGCTACTCCTTTGATTACACACTGAATCAGATCCAGACGCTGACATATGGCACCCATGAGATAACAATGGCCCTCAAATTCGGGGATACTTCGAAGAAGTTCAGGTGGCTTGACAGGTTCTGATCAATTAAGGCAAGCTTACCTTGTTGAAGGAGAGAGTACCAATGACATCAGCTTTATATCGTCGGAGAGTCCTGCAAGTTTTGCACCTGATTCCTCTGAAACAACCAGCTCGCTTATTATCTGAATATTATATTCACCAGGCTCCTGAATATAAAATGTCCCCATATATGAGTCAGCCTGAAAATAAGGATACTCGACCTCGTCTGAATCCTGAAGAATCTTATTGGATTCAGGTTTTATGTCGAGCTGGTTATCCTGGAGCGTTACCTTAATCTTATGGGTATAGCTCAGGTTCATAGTATCCTTTGTTGCACTCGACAACAATATGTTATACCGGCCGGCTTTTGCAATGGAGACCTTCCATTCAGCTGTGTTGCTTGAAGGATCATTCTCATCACTGTAACATTCGGCCTTTTGCAGCTCAAG
>JAVEZD010000187.1:0-3821 GCA_034003165.1 Bacteroidales bacterium
TATGATTCTGTACTACTTAAAACTTGCCATTCGCAATTTATTGAAGAATAAATGGTATTCCTTCCTGGTTCTTGGAGGATTTTCAATAGGATTTGCAGCCTGTATTTTAATAGGGTTGTTTTATAATAATGAAGTAAGTGTCAATAAAAATTTTGCCAATCACCTTGATATTTACAGGCTTTACGATGTAAAAATGAACCGGTGCAACCTGAACTGGGATTTGTTTCCAGTGTTAACCACAGGTTATGCCGCTGTTGAAGATGCCTGCCCGCTTGAGTATGAAAACGGGATGAAGATGACTGTTAAAAATGAACAGACACATGTCTATACTGAAATCCAGGATTTGCTGACAACAACAAATAATTTCTTTTCAATTTTTTCGGTTCGTATGCTTGAAATGTCAGCTGATAAACCGTTCGATGGAAAGGAGTCTGTTGTTATTTCAAAAACTACGGCTGAGAAGCTTTTTGGTAAAGAAAACCCCCTGGGACAAAGGATAAATGTGCATAACTTCTTTTCAGGTACTGTTACCGGGATCTTCGATGAACTTCCGCCTAATTCAAGTTTCCGGGCCGATGTTATCCTGAACAGTGAGAATCAGGAGTTCCGTATGTCAAATACCTGCAATAATGGCAAGTGTTACAATCCGGCAAATATGTTTGTAATGCTTAAAAGTGGGACAGAACCGGGCAACCTGGCAATGGAGCTGAACAATTCAGATGCCCTTAGTGCGCTTGATGTTGACAGCCTTGCCATGCAGAAACTTGACGATATATACCTGTCTGAACTCACTGTTAAAAGCCGCCATGCAAAAGGAAATCCAGCACTCCTTAAAATATTCCTGGCTATTGCAGCACTGATCCTTCTGCTTTCGAGCATCAACTACGTGAGCTACTCCATTTCGATGCAATATGCCAAACTGAAGGATACCGGAATAAACAAGACCAATGGTGCGGGGTGGAAAGATCTGATAGGTTACACTTTCACCGAAGTCACATTTGGAATTATAATCTCCCTCGTCCTTGCAGTTTTTATAACGCTGTTGACACTGCCCTATACCGGAAGCCTTTTTGGGAAGGTGCTTCATACAGACTGGTACGACTGGCTGTCAGTTGCTCCGGTTTTCATGACTGCGGTGGGGGTTGTAATTTTAATCAACAGCCTGGCCCCGATATACGTTTTGTCGAAGTTCAGGATTACCGAATTTCTGTCAGGCTTCAGGGAGAAACATAACAGGAAGCAATTTGGGAAACAGGCCATGCTGACCTTCCAGCTAACGGCTTCAGTTGCCCTGATAGCAGTGGTATTGATTATTTTCAAACAACTCAGTTTTGCAAAACACTCCGATCTGGGTTTCGACCGTGAGCTTTTGTTGCGGATTGATATCCCCTTTATGTTTCAACAAACAAATACAGTGAGACAGGAGATAGATAAACTTCCCTCTGTCAGGGGAACATCCCTGAGTTCTGGTTGCCCGGGCATGATTAACAATAGGTATGGCAGCAATACGGGGGAGAAGAGTTTTGACATTAACTGCATCCCGGTTGGTGATAACTATATTGAAACAATGGGATTTGAAATACTCAAAGGCCGTGATTTCCTTGATAGCGATCTGAACAAGGCGTGCCTGATAAACGAGGAAGCCCTGAAGCAATATGGCTGGGATAGTTTTGAAGGGGAAAGATTCAATATCGGACAGGAAGGTGGTTTCGAAGTGATTGGCATACTGAAGGACTTTAAATTCGAATCGTATCATAATACCGTAGAGCCTTTGGCATTGATTTTTGACGGCGGTCTTTATAGTAATGTGCTATCGGTACGGCTTGCACCCGGGAATGCCGGTCAGGATATTGAACAGATCAGGAGGATATGGGAATCCATTGCTCCCTACGAACCCTTTAGTTTTATTTTCTACGACGATTTGTTTCAATCGATGTATGATAAGGAAGAGAAACTTGCCGGTTCAATAACTTTCTTTTCGCTGATTGCCATTGTACTGACCTGCATGGGTATCCTTGTCCAGATTTTTATGATTTGTCTGAACCGCGTAAAAGAAATTGGCATCCGAAAAATCAATGGTGCCCGGATTTCAGAAGTTATGGTTATGCTGAACCGCGACTTTGTAAAATGGGTAGCCATAGCTTTTGTAATTGCCACACCCATTGCATACTATGCCATGCGCAAATGGCTCGAAGGCTTTGCGTACAGGACGGACCTTAGCTGGTGGATCTTTGCTCTGGCCGGTTTGCTGGCACTGGGAATTGCAATGTTAACAGTAAGCTGGCAAAGCTGGAAAGCGGCTACACGGAATCCTGTCGAAGCATTGAGATACGAATAGTATCTCAATGCGGAGATCCCGACAGCATCGTCGGGATTGAAGCACTGATGATGATTAACAGAATCCCGACAGAATCGTCGGGATCAAGGCGCTGTAAGATGATTAAGGAAAATCCCGACAGAATCGTCGGGATCTAATTATTAAGGTATAAATAGAATAATAGAGAAAACATAAAACAATGATAAACTTAATTAAACCAGTAATTCGCCGCTTGTTCCGCCCGGGCGAACACACGACCACCAGGATTATTTCGCTTACTGCAGGACTGGCATTTGGTATCTTGCTCTTATCGGAGGTGCTTTATTATTATAGTTTCGACAGCTTTTATCCTGATGCAAACCGTATTTATGTGGTCCACGAGAATTTCAGAATGGATAAATCGTCAGACAAGATGGAGAGTTACCCGAGGGTAAGTGGAGCCATTGCTCCCGGCTTAAAATCAGAAGTCCCGGGCATTGAGGCAGCAACACGTCTCAACAGCATAGGAACTTCTGTTTTTTATACCGATGACAGAAAGAGCTATGAGGCAGATTTCGCAATGGCAGATGAATGTCTGTTCGACGTGCTTCCAATGCCGATAGTCAGCGGGAATCCGAAGGAGATCCTGAAAAATCCGATGACCTGTATGGTTTCAACTAAAGTGGCGAAAGACATTGGAGGAGATGTCAACGGAACGATAATCGAGCTGAAAAAATACCCGGGTAAAAAACTGGCTATTACAGGAGTTTTTGAAGAACTGCCGGAAAATACCAACTACAAATACGACGTACTTATTTCAATGGTTTCTACCAGCCAGTTTTTCCCATTTGATGGCTCTTCAAACTGGATGGGTAACGACCGTTATTATGCTGCAGTAAAACTTGCGCCGGGAGTAAAGCCAAAGACCCTCGAGCATGCCGTACGCGAAATGCAGGTAAAACACCAGGATATCGAAAAGATGGAACAGCAACAGGGAGGTGCAGTTCTTAAATATTCTTTCATACCCATAAAAAAAATGTATTCCGACGGGGCAAAAGATATGATTCTGATACTTACGACCATAGCTTTTGCAGTCCTTTTTGTTTCATTTATGAATTATATCCTGTTGACTCTGAGCGCCCTTATAAAAAGAGCTAAAAGTTCGGCAATTCATAAAACCTGCGGTGCTGAAGCCCGTGACCTCCGGCAGTTGGTTTTTTCGGAAACCTTTGTTTTGTTTTTTATTTCCCTGGTTTCCGCACTTATTCTAATCTGGGTCATTAAACCCCTGGCAGAGGCACAGGTAGGGCATAAGCTGATTTCTGTGCTAAACCCGCAGGTTATCTGGCCGTTGTTAAGCCTTATGATTTTGCTTTTATTATTAACCAGTTACCTCCCCGGCAGGTTTTTTTCACGAATACCGGTGGCTTCAGCTTTCCGGAATTATAGTCAAAAGAAGAACAAGTGGAAACTTGGATTGCTTTCAATCCAGTTTGCAGGCGCATCTTATATACTTACCATTCTT
>JAVEZD010000188.1:0-3805 GCA_034003165.1 Bacteroidales bacterium
CCCGGCATTTTAAGACCAAAAGTAGCTTCTCCTATACTGTTCATTTCCTTTGACCAGGCTGCTTCACTTGCACGGAACATTGTGATAGGATCAGCCGTCCTGTGTGTAAGGTCCTTTGAAAGAGGCATATAATCCATGGTACCGTCGATCAGCTGGGTCCATTCATGAACAAATACCATATATACGGTATCGTTCTCTTCATAAAGTGTACCATCGATGATATCCCAGTCTTCAGGACCGAGGCAGAAATCTTTCTCCTTTACAAGGGGATAATAAGGACCCTCAGGCGTATCGGCAACCAGAAGCTGGGTCTGGTTAAGCGGTACATTATAGCGGCGGGGTACATACTCGATAACATGGCTGTGATCATTCCATGTACCTGCCAGGTAATACTTGTTACCTATCTTGTGGATCTCTGCGGCCGCAACGAAATTTCCGTCCATCCATGTTCCCTCAAGGTTGATAATGGAATAAGGTCCAGTCCACATCTTAAGGTCATTGCTTTTATAAAGACGTCCGCCGGTACCTGTCAGATAATAGGTATTCGTCGACTTCTCAACATAGATAAAAGGGTCACTCATTGAAATATCATCAAGAGAGACCGTAGTAATCTTAGGTTCAGCCATTTGAGGACGGGCCATGGGAGGCCTCGGCTGAGTTGAGCCGGTAGGCGGACGCATCCCACCAAAGTTATTCTGTCCGGGATTGGCAGGAGGTGCCTGTATGCCAGGGACAATTTTTTTAGCAGCCGGCTGAGTAGTCTGTCCGGCAGCAGATTCTGAACTGATTATTATCAGTGCAGAAACTAAAAACACGCTTAAAAAAACACTTAATACTTTCTTCATAATTTAATTAATATTTATTCTTGAAAAAATTGCAGGGGAGCCTTTCCCTGACTGCGGCAACCTGACTATGTTTCCCGCGTGCTTCCGGATTAGCCCCCTGCTATAAAAAATCCGTTCTACTTAAACAATCTCGGAGCAAACTCATTGAGAGCCCTGCGCCATGTAAGCCATTCATGAGCAGTCCCCTGTGATTCGTGGAATACTATGTTTTTAATACCATGATTAATCAAAGACTCGACAACGGGCTTCGGATTGTTCTCCTCAGTACCTGTACTTATAAACAGCAGCCTGAACTGTTTGCCGAAGGCTGCAGGATCTTTGAAGATCCCGTTGAATCCTGTATTGATAAAGTCGTCGCCACGGGCAAAGAAACCGCTGAAGGTTCCCAGCCAGGCAAACTTATCGGTATTTGCGAAAACTGTTGATGTAGTCTGCATGCCACCCCTGGAAAGGCCTGCCATGGCACGGTGATCCCTGTCTGTGTATGTACGGAAGGTCTTATCTATGTAAGGAATGAGATCCTTAACATATATATCCGTAATGCTGCCTGAAGCTGTTCTTACATCAGAGTTGGTCTTAATATCACCACTGGGCATTACAACAATCATGGGAACAGCTTTTCCGGCAGCTATAAGACCGTCCATAATATTTCCCATGTGTCCCTGGACCGACCAGCCGTTTTCATCTTCACCCCAGCCGTGAACAAGATAAAGAACCGGGTATTTCTTTGAAGGATTACTTTCGTATTCAGCGGGTACATATACATTGATATGACGCTCAAGGCCGTTTATTTCAGACCAGTAATGAATGGAGCGTACCTGGCCGTGAGGGATGTTCTTATTAAACCTGTAGTAATCACCCTCGGGACCCTCGGGGATCTCTATTCCCGATGATTCCCAGTTGCTTCCGAAAAATGCTTCGCTTCCCCTGTCCATAACGGCAACGCCGTCAATAACAATGGCATAGTAATGAAATCCCACAACCAGGGGTTCGGTAGTGTACCACCATACACCCTTGTCATCCTTTTTCATGTCGTGATCACCACCCAGCTGAAGCTGAACCAGTTTTGCATCAGGTGCCACAACCCTGAACATGGCCTGACGGGTCTGCGCATTGACAGCCGGATACTGGGAAATAAAAATATTGGTCGAGGAAGGCTTGAAACCCTCTGGCAGAGGCTCCTCCCTCTGACCACCCATGACACCGGCAAACTGAGCCGATGTAATACCACAAATCATTATTGCGGTCAGAAATAGAATTACTTTTTTCATAATGAACATTTGTTAAGGTTAAAATTTTTCCTGCTGATTATCCTCATTAAATTAGTTTTTCCGGAACCGGAAAGAACATTACGTGAGTAAACTGATACCACGTCTCAGGTACAAAAAAAAACACTTTTGACAGGCCTGTATATCTCTTACTTGTCAATTACTTTTAATTTTCAGTCATTTTGATAGTGGCCATGTCAGCCACAGGCTGAAACCACTGGCACAGACCGGTTAACGCAGGAAGCACCGCATTTAAAAAATCAGTCAAAAACCCTTGTAGCAAAAAGATATCTCTCCCTCCACCATGGATCATCTATCAACGTTATTACAACACCCCTTGATGATGAGACATGAATAAACCTGCCATTACCGGTATAGATGCCTGAGTGTGTCACAAATTGTTTCGTGTTATAGGTCCTGGTAAAAAATACCAGATCGCCGGTCTTAAGCTTTTCTTCATCAGCTATTATCTTTCCATACCTTGCCTGCTCCTCAGAGTTATGAGGCAGCTTTATACCATTTATTAAAAAAACCCTGTAAAGCAGACCCGAACAGTCCATACACTTTTCAGTTGTTCCTCCCATGCAGTGGGGAACTCCAAGATAGCGCCGGGCAGTCTGGATAATCAGATCAGGTGTCACCTTGCGGGTATCCAGATCTTTTTCAACATCCGACTTAATGAAACTGCGAAGATCAGCCGCCTCAGTCCTGCTTACAGACTTCTCTTCATGTATGTCGCGGTAAAGCCTGTTGGAACACGACGACATAAGCAACGGTATAACTACCATAAACAGCAGAAGAACCAGGAAAAAGTTCTTCCAGCCCTGACAGTCATCTGGTTTTGTTAAACAGGCCATATTGGCTTTCTATATGCTTGTTGAGCTAAGGCCATTTTTCTTCTCAGGCAGGCCTGATAATCAAGTCCGGCACCTCCGGCCGCATTATAGATACAGAGAGAATCCTATTGCAGCTCCAAGAGAGTTTCCCGATAGCTTTACACTGGTGTCTTCCGAATATTTCAACCTGGTCCCGGCCCATTGTATACCCAGATCAATGGATAGCTTTTCATTAACAAACCAGGCCAATCCTGCACCGGCCCCATAACCAACACCCGAGAAAAACTCTTTCTCTCCTCCTGCTTCCTCAGTGACATTGGCATAACCGCCGCCAACCTGAACGAAGGGTCGCAGTGATGACTCAAGTGGTATATAATAAATCAATGCAGGCATAATGATGAACTCACCGGTCTTAATTTTCTCCCCTGAAGAAGGGAAGCTTGAGCTAAGGGAATAATTCAATGAAACACCTGCAACAAAATTATTGGCAACAAAGTATCCCAGGTCGGAAAAAAGACTTAAGGAATTGATATCTGCATTCGCTTCAGGAATTGACTGCCCGTCATACGAAAAATTGGTCACATTCCTTGAGAATTCAAGGCTGGTTCTTCCCGAAACAAGAAATGTTCCCTTCTCAGTCTGTGAAAAAGAAACTGATGAAAGCATCAACAAAGCGATCAGAATAAATACTTTCGTTTTCATAATGTTTGGTTTAAATAGTTATTTGAAAAATCCGCTCCCGCATCTGATATCCTGCCAGTCATTTTCATTTTAATTCAAAACCTGTCCGAATAACCGCAAGGCTAATTACAAATATATCCAAAATCAGTATCTGGGCTATTCTCCTTTGAAAATT
>JAVEZD010000189.1:0-3755 GCA_034003165.1 Bacteroidales bacterium
ACAACTTCTTTGCAGCCCTTGCGGGAATAACCGATCCTGAGAAGAAAAGGGAGGCCATCACCCAGACTTTTTACAAGGATGTATTCGGGAAAGCAGTCAGGGAAAGCGGTGCCCCCTTTCTCCTTCAGGGTACCATACTGACCGATATAGATGAGACCGTTGCCGGAATCAAAAGACAGCATAACGTTTTTGAACAGCTTGGCATTGATCCTGAAGCCACCTTCGGATACAAAATCCTTGAACCGCTTGTACAGCTCAGAAAAGATGCTGTAAGGGCCGTGGGTAAGGCACTTGGGCTGCCCGGATCGCTGTTCAACAGGATCCCCTTCCCTGGTCCCGCCCTGGCCGCCAGGGTAATTGGCGAGGTCACCCCGGAAAAGACTGAGATAGTAAGAAAAGCCACATCTGTCGTTGAACGAAACCTGTCGGGGATTGATGCATTCCAATACCTGGCAATCCTTCATGAAGACCGTGTAACCGGTATGCGCGATGGTAAAAGGGAGTTCGGACGGCAGATTGAACTGCGCTGCTGGGACAGCCTGGACGCCAGGACTGCAAAACCCACCCGCCTGCCCTTCGAGGTGCTTGAGAAGATTGCCGATGAGATAACCAATGAAGTCCCCGGAGTAGTAAGTGTGACATACAATATCACAAGGAAACCGCCTTCAACCATTGAAGCTATTTAGCTCCCGGAAGACATTCAGAATTTGTTACAGGTGTTAAGAAGAAAAAAGGGATCATCCACCAGACGGACGATCCCTTAATTTTTACACGATTTTTATGTTATGCCTTCATCCTTTCAGCTATAATTCAGCGAAAACACCGGCTGCCTGTCAGAAAGGTATTTTATTATTTGCGCCCAAGGAACCCTCCAAGAATAGATCCAAGCATCCCCTTCCCCTTTGACTGTCCGCCACCACTTTTAAGAATAAAGCCTGCAACATCATCAATTATACTGCCGTCGCCATCGGCATCAAGAAGGGAACCTATCCCCGATATTCCTTCACGGCCATTATCGCGCTTTTTTGAGAGCGCACCAAGGATGATGGGTGAAAGGGCAGGTATCATCTTCATTATTGTTGAAGCATCTATATTCAGATTCTTGGAGAGCATGCTGGCTGCCTGAACACCTCCCGATTCACCGAGAAGACCTCCCAGGTTTGCATCCACATCTGATGATCCTGCCTTCGAAGAAACAAGGTCCTTTATATTGTTGAGAACCGAAGGATCACCGTATTTATTAAGGATATGATCCACCCTCTGATCACCACCCATAGTATCTTTCTGCCTTTTCAGACCTGAGATGATAAGGGGTGCAAGCTGAGGAATAAGCTTCTGAACAGTACCCTTGTCAACATTGAAATTTGATGACATCTGATTTGTCAGTTCACCACCATACTCCTTCATGAATTCATCAATAAAACCTGCCATGATATTTAATTTTTAGTGAGACAAAAAATACTATCCTAAAGTTATGAATTTACTAAACCATATCAAAATATATAAATCAACCGATATCATGAAACTGATAAACAATTATTGACCATATGTGTGGATACGGCAATAACAGGTATGGATTTTTCAAAATGCATTCAAAAAAACCTGGCTGTTTCTCAACAGCCAGGAAATTTGAAAAAATCATGACAACTTATACCCTAAAGCTACTCCAGGGTCTATCCCACATCAGTCACAGGAGTAATGTAATCATCTGCCAGAAGATTGTCATCAGGGCTCTCAGGAAGAAGATCCATCTCCTTTACCCTCTGCCTCTCCAGTATTTCAGGGATCAGTTCCTGTCCCGCCAGTGAAAACCTTTCGGCACGCAATGGAACGGAAAGGTAGATTGAAGCATCTTCATCCAGACCCTTTTCGACGATTACATAATCGTCGTTAGCCTCACCCAGCAATACAACCTGCCTGGTTCCGCCGCGGGTATAAACGAAGGGGATATTGTCGGGTCCTGCGTGGACGCTTGCTGATGGAATATATATCACGTCGTTATAGGTTCTTATAATAATCTTATTATCGGTTGTCATGGCCGGCCTCAGCAGTGGATCAACTTCCTCAAGCTTAATTAGTACTTCAAACACCTTCGAGTCGGAGTTTGGTATCTGTTCTCCGATGTTGGCAATTGCGGCAATTGTTCCCTTATATACTTTTTCCCTGTAGGCATCTGTCCTTACCTTAACTTCCTGACCTGGTCTTATCCTGTTTATCTCTATCTCGCTTATATAGATCCTTGAAAGCAGTGATGAGAGATCGGGCAGTGTTGCGATTACCGGGTCAAAAGGATGCATCATTGATCCGGTTCTGATCTTCACCCCTGTCCTGTCCTTTTTGTAGATCACCATCCCATCATCCGGTGCTTTAACGGTGAACCCAGCCAGAACCTCCCTCAGATCATTGACTTTACGCCGCTGCATATCAAGATTCAGTTTGAGTATCCTGAGGTCAGAAGATGCCTGCGATAACCTGAGCAGATAAATCCTTTGTTTCTGCTCCAGAAACCTGTTCATCCTGTCAACCTCCAGCCCTGCCTGACGCTGAACGGCAGGAGGCTCATATATTGACTGTTCAAGAACTATCTGTGCCTCACTGTTTGCAAAAACCTGGTTCCTGATATCATCCCTCAGGGTCGACAGGGTAACGGCCGTATCGAGAATCTTCATATCAAATTCCTCCTGGAGCCTGTTAAGGTTGTTTATCTCATCCTTGAGATTATTGTCGAACATGGTTCTGTCGAGTGAAGCTATATAATCACCTTTTTGTACAATGGTTCCTTCGGGCACGAGATCGGTGATCCTGATGCCGGCCGCCCTGAAACTTCTGTTCCTTACAATATCCGGTCCCCGGATCTCAAGAGCCTGTTCTGCAGTTAACTCACCGGTTTCTTCGACTGCTATCTCAAAAGTTCCCCTCATAACCTTTGTAAGACTAAGCGCCTGTTCCTTTTTGTCGGTAGTGATCTTTAAAAAGAGAAACAGGGCCAGCGAACTCAACACGACCACTATTCCTGTAATTATAATTGTCCTTTTCATCTCTTATATCTTGTAAAATGTTGTTCAGCCTTTTTGTTCCGGTATAACAGACAGGCAGATATAAATGTTCACCGGGCTGCCCGGCGATCTTAAGCTCTGGTCTACGATCCGGATTAAGTCCGAAAAAACAGGTGCGACTCCATATAATGATGTACTTTTGAGTCTTTGTAAACGTTTAAAAGTTTAAATGAGGAAAAAAAAGACAGGATTACCGGGCTATGTTAAGATACTTCTTAAACTTTCAGTGCTACTTCTGTGTCTGGCAGGCCTGTTTGTCTTTGCCGTCTTTGCCGGAGTTTTCGGGCACCTGCAGACAATTAACGAGTTAAAGGATTACAGGAATGCAACAGCTTCTGTTGTTCTTTCCAACGATGGGAGACCCGTCGGTAAATTCTTCCATGAGAACCGTACCAATATTTCGTCCGCGGAGATACCTGAACATCTTGCCGATGCACTTATAGCCACCGAAGACATCCGTTTTGCCGAACACCGGGGTATTGACACCCGCAGCCTCTTCAGGGTGTTCTTCAAATCAGTGTTACTGCGTGACAGGAGTTCAGGCGGAGGAAGCACCATCACCCAGCAGCTTGCAAAAAACATGTTTGGAAGAAGAAGTTATGGTCCTCTGACTCTACCTGTCAATAAAACCAAGGAGATAATTCTGGCAATAAGGCTCGAAAAGGCTTTCACAAAGGAAGAGATCCTTACCCTGTACCT
>JAVEZD010000190.1:0-3752 GCA_034003165.1 Bacteroidales bacterium
GAACCCACATGTCTGAAAATTATATACATAAGTGTTTGTGTCTGCAATACATGTGGGTTTCATCATAGTATATTTTATTTTTTAATGGTATGATGGTCTACCGCCTTCTTCTGTCCATGGCCTTATTTTGTCCCGTTATCCGGGCCTGAAAACATCATAACAGGGTTTTTACAACTATAAAAGTAGCAATATTTTGTTTCCCCTAAGAAAAGGCAGGCACAATGTTAAACTCTTTTACCTGCCCTTTGTTAAACTCTTTTAAATTTCTGCCTTTGTTTTCAGAAGCAAATTTTTATTAAATTTGTTATAATTTGTAGTACCTCTGATAAAGAACATCATATGTCTTATAAATACATAAACACTGAATATCTCGAAACTGTTGCAGGAGAAGACACTGAATTGATGAAGGAGCTTATTGACATGTTCCGCGACCAGGTAAGGGAAATTCATTCGGAGATGGTATCACTGCTGGCCGGGAATAACTTTGCTGCTCTTGGTCTTCTGGCCCACAAAGCAAAGTCATCGGTAGCCATAATGGGAATGGAGGATCTGGCTTCTATGCTGAAGTCCTTTGAACTGGAGGCAAAAGAGGCTCTGTACCCTGAAAAATATCACTCATATATCGAGAGGTTCGGCCACGAAACCACGGCAGCAGTCGCTGAACTTGACGAAATGATAAGCAGACGCTAATTCTGACTGAAATGATCAATATTGAAAAAAGGAACAAAATTGACATTATCTCTTTCTCAGTCGATAAAATTAATGCCAACACGACGGAACAGCTGAAGGAAGAAGTCGGTAATGTCTTTACAAGTCTCAACTCGAAGGTAATAATCGACCTTAATGGAGTTGAATATATCGACAGTTCAGGCTTCGCCCTGTTTTTGTCACTCCATAAGGCAGCACGCAGCAGTTTTGGCGTACTTAAGTTCTCCAACCCCGGAGAGAGAGTCTGCGAACTCTTTCATGCCCTGCACCTCCATACAGTCTTTGAGATTTACGATGATCTCGAAGCATGCATAAGGTCGTTCCGATAAGCTTAACCTTCCTTATTCCTTCTGCTTAAAAGTGAGTCTGCCCTCATCATAACCAACAATAATAGTCTCATTATTCCTTATCTTCCCTGCTATTATTTCTTTGGAGAGTTCGTTGATTATCTCTTTCTGGATAAGCCTTTTTACCGGACGTGCTCCGTGTTGTGGATCATAACCCTTTCCGGCCAGCCATTCAATGGCACTGTCAGAAACCTCAAGCCTGAGGTCATGATCCTGAAGGAGCTTGCCTACTATGCCTATCTGTATCTTTACTATTTCCTTTATCTGAGCGGGACTAAGTGGTTTAAACATCACCACCTCGTCAACCCTGTTAAGAAACTCGGGTCTGAGCGATCTTCTCAGCAGTCCGAGTATCTCTTTTCTAAGGTTCTCTTCTTCCTCTTCCGGCATGTCATTACCCCATCTTTCCATGGTGTCTCTAATAACATCAGAACCGAGGTTTGAAGTCATAATCACTATAACATTCCTGAAGTTAACCGTACGACCCTTGTTATCAGTAAGCCTTCCGTCATCAAGGACCTGAAGAAGAAGGTTAAACAGATCGGGGTGAGCCTTTTCGATCTCATCAAGAAGGACAACTGAATACGGCTTATGCCTGACAGCCTCTGTCAGCTGGCCGCCTTCATCATAGCCTATGTATCCTGGAGGCGCTCCGATGAGCCTTGACACCGAATGACGTTCCTGATATTCCGACATGTCAATCCTTGTAAGCAGATTTTCATCGTTGAAGAGGAACTCAGCCAGAGCCCTTGCAAGCTCGGTCTTTCCAACACCCGTGGTACCAAGAAAGATAAATGATCCTACCGGCCTCTTCTCATCCTGCAGTCCTGCCCTCGACCGCCGTACAGCATCGGCCACGGCGCTGATGGCTTCATCCTGACCGACAACCCTTTTATGAAGTTCCTCCTCGAGTCTGAGAAGCTTTTCCCTTTCACTCTCAAGCATGCGCGATACGGGTATTCCCGTCCACTTTGAGACGATAGAGGCAATATCTTCCGATCTTACTTCTTCCTGGATGAGAGAACCCCTTTCCTTCCTCTCCTCAATCATTTCCTTGAGAGCAGCTATCTCATTCTCAAGCCCTATTATCCTGCCATATCTTATTTCGGCTACACGTCCGTAATCGCCTTTCCTCTCTGCTTCATCTGCCTCGAAACGCAGTGACTCCACTTCTTCCTTCTTCTCCTGAACCTTCTCTATCATATCCTTTTCAGAGGACCATGCCGCCTTCAGCTCATCGCGTTTTGCCTGAAGATCAGCTATCTCACGTATAACAGCCTCCTCCTTTGCGGAGTCTCCGTCTCTTCTAAGCGCTTCTCTTTCAATCTCAAGCCTTGTGATGGTTCTAATTACTTCATCAAGCTCTTCAGGCAGAGAATTCATCTCAAGCCTCAGCCTCGATGCAGCCTCATCAATAAGGTCGATGGCCTTGTCGGGCAGGTACCTGTCGGTGATATATCGTGTCGAAAGGTCCACGGCCGCTATAAGAGCTTCGTCCCGTATTATAACCTTATGATGGGTTTCATATTTCTCCCTGATACCTCTTAATATTGAAATGGTATCTGCCCTGCCGGGTTCTTCGACCATAACCACCTGAAAACGTCTTTCAAGAGCCTTGTCTTTTTCAAAAAACTTCTGATATTCGTTAAGCGTAGTTGCCCCGATGGCACGAAGCTCACCCCTGGCAAGGGCTGGCTTGAGGATGTTTGCTGCATCCATGGCTCCATCAGACTTTCCTGCTCCCACAAGGGTATGGATCTCATCGATAAAGAGAACTATCTCACCATCTGACCTGATAACTTCATTGACAACAGACTTGAGTCTCTCTTCAAACTCACCCTTGTATTTGGCTCCGGCAATAAGAGCTCCCATGTCGAGCGAATAAATCACCTTCGACTTGAGATCTTCAGGAACGTCGCCCCTTATTATCCTGTGCGCCAGTCCTTCTGCTATAGCTGTCTTTCCCACTCCCGGCTCCCCTATAAGTATGGGGTTGTTCTTGGTCCTCCTGGTAAGTATCTGAAGTATCCTTCTTATCTCATCATCTCTCCCAATCACCGGATCAAGCTTACCTGACCGGGCCTTCTCATTTAGGTTTACTGCATATCTGTTGAGCGAATCATAGGTATCCTCAGAGCTCTGACTGTCAACAGAAGCTCCTTTTCTGAGCTCAGCCACGGCCGCCCTCAGGTCCTTAAGAGTCACTCCCGAATCCTTAAGAACACCGGCAACCTTGTCGTCTGTCTCAAGTATCCCCATAAAGATATGTTCGACAGCAACAAACTTATCCTTCATCCTGGCGGCATTGTCCCCGGCCTTTCTCAGTGCACCTGAAGCCTGCGATGACAGATAACTCTCTGCTCCGCTTACCCTGGGATAGGTATCAATAATCTTCTCAGTCTCCTTCTTAATACCTGCCTCGTCAACGCCAAGCTTACTTAACAGCCATGTCATTATGTTTTCGGACTGACTGAAAAGCCCCTGGAGTATATGTGCACATCCTACTTCCTGCTGTCCCTTTGAGGCAGCAATGTTAAAAGCCTGCTGGATGGCTTCCTGCGCCTTAAGTGTGAAATTATTGAGATTCATATGCTTTTTTCCTGATCAGTTGCAAATAACCTGCCATAGCCGGTCTCTGACTTTTTGACATCACAGAATCGAATGCCTGTGCCAATATGTCAACACATTACAGCTTGC
>JAVEZD010000191.1:0-3748 GCA_034003165.1 Bacteroidales bacterium
GCAGCAAATATTGATCAGGCTTTTCTTATGGTCACTATTATCCTGCCCGAGACCCCTGTCGAATTTACAGACAGGTTCCTGATAACTGCCGAAGCCTACAGGGTGCCTGCAACCATTCTCTTTAACAAAACCGACCTCTATGGTGAAGAAGAGATAAAAAAAATGGAAAAGCTTGCCCGTATTTATGCAGGAGCCGGCTACAGATCAGTGCGCCTGTCGCTTGTTACAGGTGAAGGGCTTGATGAACTTGTTGATTTGATGCGTGACAAAACCACCCTTATTTCAGGTAACTCAGGAGTGGGCAAGACAACGCTGCTTAATAAACTCGATCCCTCCCTTAACCTTAAGACCCGCGAGATATCGGACTACCATAAGCAGGGAAAACATGTTACTACTTTCCCTGAGATGTACAGAATGCCTTTTGGTGGTTTTGTTATCGACACCCCGGGAATAAGAGGTTTCGGGGTGGTGAATATGGATAAGAACGAGGTGTATCATTTCTTCCCCGAGATCTTCAGGGCATCCAGGGATTGCCGTTTCTATAACTGCCTCCATATTGATGAGCCAGGCTGTGCTGTAAGGGCTGCTGTTGAAAAAGGAGAGATAGACCCTCTGAGATACCGCAGCTATTTAAGCATCATAGAGGATGATGATTCCAAGTACCGTTGAGATAGAAAATTATTGATATATTTATTCTGCCTTTGACTTCTTAATTCAGGGTCGATGAAAAAAATTCTGCTTATTACCTATGCCGCCTTCCTGATAGTTATCCTGGCTTCTGTTGGGGTCTTCAGAAGTCTGTATAACAGGCAGATAAGTAGTATGTCAGAACTGCTCAACAGACAGGTGCAGATTGTTGGCCTGGCTATCGACAGCACCGATAACGGCTTTCTTACCGATCTTAAAGAGGTCATGTATCCCGAGGACCTCGACAGTTTCTTCTCCGGCGAACAGGGGCAGGTCAGGATGCGTGAGAATATGGAACTGTTCTATTCCAAATACCAGAATTTCATTACAGGAATAAAAATTTATGATAAGAACAGGAACGAATTTACCCTTAAAAAGGATGAGGCCATAAATAACTGGTTGCGCCAGACTTTTATCCTGCATGTCCAGGGAGATATTGTAGCCAGGGAACAACTTGTTCCCCGGGGCAGCTTCTACGATTACTACCTGCCGGTCGTTAAGGACGACCAGGTAACCGGTAATATAGTCGTATCAGTCGACTATAACCGCTACTTCAACCATTTGTTCTCAACCTATAACCTTAAAGACTATCAATGGCAATGGGTAATCAGCGATTCAGGGAAAGTTATTTTCAACAACAACAGAGATGCCCTTGAATATTCAGGGATACAGAAAATAATCTCAGCCCTCGACCGCGGTTCTCCCGGTAACCTGATCCATAAGGCATCGGCAAACGGGGAATCACAACAGATAATCTCTGCATTCTACCCGGCCCGGCTCCTTAACCGTAATATGGAGCTTGTTTTTTCATCTCCTACCGATATTATTCAAAAGAATATTGCATTGAATGTATTGCTTATAGCAGTGCTGACTTTAGCAATACTTCAGGTCATAGTGACACTCTTCAGGAAACACTCTGAAAAGCAGAAAGCCGAGATCGAAAGACTTACAGCATCTGAGAAAATGCTTTTCAGGCTTATTGAAGAGATGCCCGTCGGGGTTATAATACATAACAGGAGCAGGGAGATAATAAAAGCAAACAGGGTGGCAGCTTCCCAGTACTCCTACCAGAGTCCCGACGATATGGTGGGAAAACTATTTCCCGAGATATCCCTCTCGACAAACAGTGAGTATTTCTCAAAAAATCTTGGAGGTAACTTCAGGCCCGACCAGTTTGTCATCCTTAAAAAAGAAATTGGGGAAGTGGTACTGTTCAGGAACAGCATACCCGTCAACTTCCTGGGCGAAGAGGCAAACATGGAGTTGCTTATAGATGTTACAACACTTGAGTCGGCCAGGAAGCAGGAAGCAGAGGCCAATACAGCCAAATCGGAGTTCCTGGCACGGATGAGTTATGAGATACGGACTCCACTTAACGGTATTATAGGCATTACCGACCTTCTGAGCCATCACGATCTCAAAGGGGAGATGAAGGATCTTGTAAGTCTTCTGAGACGGTCTTCGGAAGTGCTCCAGAATATAGTAACCGATATTCTCGATTTCTCAAGGATCGAAACAGGAAAGATGATACTCGATGAATTGCCGTTCAACTTCAGGGAGGAATTCAGCTTCTGCATCGATCTGGCTTCGACCTATCTCGAGGATAAGGAAGTACGGCTTTCTGCTACAGTGGGAGAGGAAGTGCCCGAAGAAATTATTGGCGATCCTTTCAGGCTCAGGCAGGTCATTACTAACCTCCTTAACTATTCAATAAGCAATACCGCGGCAGGTGAGATACAGTTGTTCTGCAGGGTCAGAGAAGTCAACAACGGGGTTATCACCCTTGAATTTGAGTTGAAGGATACAGGCAGGAATTACGAAAAGACCGCTCTTAAAAAGATTTTCGGCGAGTTTGTATCAAGCGGTGCGGGACCCGTAGCAGGACACCTGGGGCCATGGTCGGGAACAGTTCTTGCCAGACAGCTTATTGAACTTATGGGGGGGGGACTTACGGCAGAAAGTCCTTCAGGACTTGATGACGAACACGGGGTCAGGATTGTGTTCTCAATAATAACCTGGTCGAGTGATAAACAGATCAAAGACCTGGAACCTGAGAAAGTGCTGTCATTCAGCCAGATAAAGACTCTTGTTATTACATCGAACCAGAACAGGGACGAGCTTGTGCTTAATTCACTTCATAAGATAGGCCTCACCCTTTCTGTGACTACCTTCCATAAATCGACAATTAATCAGATAAGAGCAGGTTTTGATGATCCGTCGGTCAGATACAGGCTGGTCATCATAATGAATGAAAAAGACTTTGACGGCTTTGAGGTTGCCCGGAACCTCTGGGAAAGCGGTCTCTCTGAACAACTCCTGATTATAATGATAAGTTCATATGACGAGAGAGGTAACTTTGTAAGATGTATTACAACAGGTGTTGACAATTATATTGTCAAGCCTTTCGATTCAGCAGAACTGATGAAAGCCATACAATCGGGATATCCCTTTGTTGAAAGCGGCGATCTGGCTATTGATACTCTCGACCTCAGAACTGAAATCAGCATTCTTGTCATTGAAGATAACAAGATGAACCAAAAGGTAATCAGTTCTCTCCTGGCAAACCTGGGTTATTCATGCGACCTTGCAGATGACGGGCTTTCGGGTTTCATCCAGGCAAAAACCAGGAAATACGATATCATCTTCATGGATCTGATAATGCCGGGGATGGATGGCTTTGAATCGACGCGTAAGATCATGGAACATGACAGGACTAATCTCATTGTTGCTTTTTCTGCCGATAACATGCCCGATTCACAACGTAAAGCCCGGATGTCGGGTATAAGGGAGTTTATCCCCAAACCTGTAAGGATGGAGGATATTAAACTGCTTTTTGCCAGGTACTTCACAAGGAACTGATCCTTACAGTCTTTTAAAAGATGATCGCGCCATCAAAAAGTAAAACGGACATCCAGCATTTTCTTAAACTGGCTTCATCATTACCTGTTGCCGACGTCAGAACTCCTTCGGAGTTTATGAGTGGCCATATACCGGGGGCCTTCAATATCCCGCTGTTCTCCGATGCTGAAAGGGAAAGGGTGGGGATTATTTATAAAAAAGA
>JAVEZD010000192.1:0-3698 GCA_034003165.1 Bacteroidales bacterium
TGCTCGACCGCTTTAATATAGTTGCAAAAAAGGAGCTATTCCCGCAGCAGCTTTCAGGCGGACAACAGCAACTGGTCGGTATAGCACGGGCAATAATAAGCAAACCCAGGCTTCTGCTGGCAGATGAGCCGACAGGTAACCTGCAATCGGCACAGGGTGAAATGATTATGGAAACGCTTAAGACATTGAATGAAGAGGGGATGACAATTATCCAGGTCACCCATAATGAGAAATTCGCCGGTTACGGAAAACGGATAATCCGGCTCGAAGACGGCATGGTGAGGGATGACGAGAAAACATATAGAGTCGCCGTTAAATAATTCTGGTATGTTCAGTTTTCTTCGACATTTTTTCCGCTCAGATTAATAAGGAAAGTCCTGTCAGCAATTACAATTGGCCGGTTTGCTGGCATCAGGCATTACGCTGCTCATTGTTAGCTGGCAAAGCTGGAAAGCAGCTACACGCAATCCTGTTGAAGCCTTGAGATACGAATAGTATCTCAAGGCTGAAATCCCGACAGCATCGTCGGGATCGAAGCACAGTGGTCTCAAGGCTGAAATCCCGACAGAATCGTCGGGATCGAAGCACTGATGATGATTAACAGAATCCCGACAGAATCGTCGGGATTGAAGCGATGTGATATGATTAAGGAAACGACAGAATCGTCGGGATTGAAGCACCGATGATGATTAACAGAATCCCGACAGAATCGTCGGGATTGAGGTCCTGAGATACGAATAAGCCCCATATAACTCCCCGGAGGGGGAGAACCGGAAGCAACAAGTAATTATAATAATGTAACAATAGTCATGAAATCTATCTTATTGACATTTAGAAAACTCAAAAAAAGCAAAACAGCCACATTACTTGGAATAGCAGGTCTGGTAACAGGGTTGGTTTGTGTTCTCTACATCTTTTTCTGGGTAAACGATGAAACGCAATACGACCGTTTCCATAAAAATATCGATCGTATTTTTGTGGTCCATGCTTATCTGGAAGGAGGGACAAAAACGGTAAACTTCGATGGCTGTCCCCCTGCGGTTGCCACTGCATTGAAAGAGGAATATCCTGAAGTCGAAAGCACCTGCCGGTATATCCCTTCCTTTTCTAAGGTCCTGGTCACTGCCGAAGAGAAAAGAAATGTACTGAATACCGCTTTTTCAGACAACTCCCTTTTTGATATTTTCACATTGCCATTTATTTTTGGAAATCAGGGGGATCCAAATGTCAAAAACCAGATCGTGTTGACGAAAACAGCTTCTGCCGGTATTTTCGGGAATATGAACCCTGTTGGAAAAATGGTTCGCTTCAATAATACGCATGACCTTGTTGTTGCGGGTGTTATCGACGATATTCCACACAATTCGACTATACAATTCGACGCTGTTCTTCCACTCGAAAATCTAGGGATACTTTATGGACAAACCAATGACAATTATTTTAACACATGGTACAACAACAGTTTTACTACCTTTGGGTTACTTTCATCTCCTTCAGGTTTTGAGAAAATCGCCACATCCATCACGCGCCGGATACAAAAAGATATTCCTGAATCGACCAATTACCTGAGAGCTTATCTTTTTAAGAATGGTTATTTATACGAAAAAAAGCATATAAGCAATGTAAGGATTTTTAGTCTTATTGCACTTTTGGTGTTGTTTGCAGCAACCCTCAATTTCATCAACCTGATTACCGCAAAGTCGACCAAACAGGCCAAAGAAACCGGACTGCGTAAATCGATCGGGGCTACACGCGGCAACATTATCAGGCTAATTTATTACGACGTTGCCATACTCTGCCTGCTGGCATTCGTTTTGGCATTTTTTGTTTCCATTATTGGATTGCCTCTGTTTAATCAAATGATTGGAAAACAGATCGGATATTCAGCTCTGTTTTCGCTTAAGCCAATAGCGATAATGGTTCTGGCCTATTTACTAACCACTTTTCTTGCCGGAAGTTACCCAGCCTTTTTCCTGTCTTCTTTCAAAATAACAGAGACACTTACCTCTAATTTCCACTCAGTAAAAAGCAGAGGAATCTTCAGGAACTCACTGTTGGTAACCATATTTATGGTTTCAATCATTCTGCTCACTTCAACCATTGTGATCTCCAGACAGACCCTTTTCCTGCAAAAGATGGATATTGGGTTTAACAAAGATCAACTCATTTATGTCAACCTCGATGGAAAACTTCAGGGAAAAGCTAAAGCGCTGAAAGAAGAAATTGGCCGCTCGGCCGGAGTATCTTCGTCAACCATTACCGATTTCCTTCCTGTATTTGTTGGCAACAATGGTGAAGGATGGGGTTGGGAAGGCAAAGATGCCAGTTTCAAACCATTGGTAACCACTTGCAGCACCGATGAAGATATGATCAAAACGCTGGAAGCAAAACTAATAGAGGGCAACTATTTTAGTAACGACCGCCAGGGGATTGTGATCAACAAAGCATTTGCCGATGTGATTGGCTGGGAAAACTTCGTCGGAAAAACATTGAACGCGTATGGTAATACCTACCAGGTGGTAGGTGTCATCAATAATATCGAATACAACTCCCTGGCCGAAAACTGCCGGCCAATGGTTATCGGTAAAATAGACGAACAATCAGCGAGATACCTGATCATTAAAGCAAACAGCAACCAGATGGACAAGACCATCAAATCGATAAGTGAAATTTGTGAGGCCATTGAGCCCGATTTCCCTGTAACCTATGGTTTTGTTGATCAGGAATACGCAAGATTGTATGCATCGGAAACCAACCTCAAACAGTTGGTAGGTGTCTTCTCAGGTTTCGCGATAATTGTATTGTGCCTTGGCCTTTTGGGAGTTGTCATGTTTATGGCCGAACAGAAAACAAAAGAGATCGGGGTACGCAAATGCCTGGGCGAGCAAGATACTTCTATTATAATGCGATTGGTCAGACCGCTTTTGTTTTCAGGAATAGGAGCCAGTGCAATAGCTATTCCGGCAACATGGTATGCCATGAACCGCTGGCTTGAGAATTTTACCAACAAAACCACGCTTAGTTGGTGGATTTTTGTCATGGCAGTTTTAATTGTGCTTGGAATTGCCTTGCTAACAGTTAGCTGGCAAAGCTGGAAAGCGGTTACACGGAATCCTGTCGAAGCATTGAGATACGAATAGTATCTCAATGCGGAGATCCCGACAGCATCGTCGGGATTGAGGCGATGTGATATGCTTAAGGAAACGGCAGAATCGTCGGGATCGAAGCTCTGAGGCATGAATAGTTTTCACCCCAAACCCTGAAGGGGCTTTACCCCCAAACCCCCCAGGGGGGGCTTAAGAGGAATTATAGAATTTTGGATGGATACATAAAAGGGTTAAGCAAGGATTGATTAGTAAAATGATGAAGTTGAAAAATATGCAGACCCCAAAGTCCCCTTCAGGGGATTTAGGGGTGGTAAATGGAGGGCAGCAACAAGAAACCCGGTTGAGGCTCTCCGATACAAATAGTGAGGCGCTCTGCAACGAAAGAAAAGCAACATTGCTTCGGTTGGTTTTACTACCAATCCCTGCAGGGGGACTTAATAAGAATTACTTAAAATTATTAAGATTATGATTCTGTACTACTTAAAACTTGCCATTCGCAATTTATTGAAGAATAAATGGTATTCCTTCCTGGTTCTTGGAGGATTTTCAATAGGATTTGCAGCCTGTATTTTAATAGGGTTGTTTTATAAT
>JAVEZD010000193.1:0-3693 GCA_034003165.1 Bacteroidales bacterium
CGGGGACAGGTGAACGACTACCGCGACTGGGGCGTCCCGCTGGGCAGAAGGTTCAGGGCACTGAAACTGTGGAGCGTAATAAGGTCATATGGTGTGGAGGGACTGCGTGAGAAAATAAGATATCATATCTCACTGGCCTCAGACCTTGCTGTTACTATTGCCCGGGAACCTGATTTCGAAATTCTTGCTCCCGTGATCTTCAACCTCGTCTGCTTCAGATACAGGCCGGAAGGAAAGACAGAGGAGGAACTTAACATAATCAACGAAAAGCTTATTCACAGGCTTAACGATTCAGGAAAGATCTACCTCTCACATACCATGATTGGAGGTAAGTATACACTCAGAATGGTGATTGCCCAGACCAACGTTTCTTCAACCCATGTTGAAGGCGCCTGGAGACTTATAAGAGAATACTCGGACAAAACAGAAGCCTGATATCTAACGCGGACCAAGCCGGCCTATATTCATTCCGAAGACATCTATACTGAAAAGGATCTCAGTAAAAGGAGAATCCGCACCGCTGACCCATGATGCCCTTGCACCGGCCGAAAGGGTATAGGGGAACCTGAAAAGATGAAAATCGGCAAGCATCTCAACCCCAAACGAACTAAAGGTTTCAGTCCCTGCCTCATAATATTCTGTAAGCACCCTTCCGTTTTCACGGGAGAGATGATAATTACCCTTACCGCTGGCATAGTCATAGAAAAGAGATGTCCTGATCCTTGTGAGGTAAACCACCCCCAGGATGCCAAGATCGGGATAGACAAGAGGAGCATCGTAGCTGCCTGAAAAGACCATGAGATCTTCGGATGATATATCGCGGTAACCACGGGGAAGATCTATCCTGTTCATCAGGGGAATCTTTTCAACATCCTGAAGATCCCACTCATATTTAAGCCTTATTACATTGTTCTGAAACAACCCGGGAACATACAAAGCCGTCCGCAGGGTCATGAAGCTTCCGAAGATCGTCTTCTCAAAAGGGTAGAATGAATAATTAATGTCGGCTATCTGGGCAAACCTGGGATATATGTCCCTTACCGAGGATCTTTTATAGTTTGAGAAATACAGTCTTCCTGAAAGCTGGGTCTGACCACGGTCATAAATGCCCTGTTCCTTTAGGAAGATATAGTTATTGGCGTAGTAAAAGCTCAGAGAGGGCTGGAAATACTGTATATATCCTCCCGAGGAGAACCTTAGAGGGAGATATGCCCTTCCCGCAACATACATACCGGGATTTATTATATCGGGATCATCAATCCGTTCAGATAGTTTATGGATGTAGTTGTCCTCGCCGTAATCTATTTCCGACTCAAAAACCGGGTACCATCCTTTCCAGGTGATGCGGCTGTGAAGCCTGTGCATCTTCTCCGAATACTCATATCCAACCGTGGTCTGAAGAGTACTGAGAGTATTCTGACTCATTAAGGTGAGCCCCGGAGTGATCGCCAGCGGATCAGCTGTTATCTCGTTCAGATCGGCATAAAAAGGCAGCCAGCTGTGGAACCTGAACAGATGAGAGAACTTCCTGTAGGGTACGGGCTCGTAGTTCTTTTCAACGATAGGAATCGCATCGGCAACTGTCTTATCGTGACCTGAGATAAAGCCTGAAGGATCAGAACGTGAGGAGGGAGCTTCATATCCGGACCCTATATCTGTAATGCTTATGTCATTTCCATGTGAGGTATAATCGCTGAAGATAAGCTTCCCTCCGTCAACAATAAAACCGGTTGCACCAAACCTTGATGCTGTAAGACGGGTGATGGTTTTTTCGGGACTCATGACATATATGTTCTCGGTTCCCGACCGTGAGCTGACGAAAAAGAGAGAATCGTTTCTTATAAAAGCATCCTGGTAATCGTCAGTGTTCTCTTCAATAAGTGTACTGAAGGCATGGTTGTTAACATTGAACGAGACGATTCCTTCACCTTTTTCAGTCAGGGAGATAAAGGTGACCTCTTTACCATCCTCCGACCACCTCGGCTTCTGGATGTAAGCATTTCCAGGGACAGTGAAGGCCTGTCCGGCCATTCCGGTGCTGATGTCAATAAAGACAAGACTGTTTCTATTGTCGATGCTGTTCACTGAGGCTGCAATGGTTGTTCCGTCGGGTGAAACAGCTGCAGCCATATACCTTGTCTTTCTGCCAATCTGCCTGACCTTCCCGTTCCTGGTATCCATATGCATGATTACAGAGTAGTTCCTGTTGTTCCAGCGGGGATCATTCTTTCTTTCAACCCATACTACCGAGGATCGTCCCTGGCTGAGGATATAGGGATAAATCTGACCAGGCGAATGAAGCTTTTTTACCCGCGATTTTTCAGTATCTATGAGAACAATGGCCGGAGGTGACCCCATGGATGTCCTGACAGCCACGTAGCCTGTATTGCTTATTTTTACAGGAGAATGGTAGCTGATATACCTTCTTCCCTTGGGCGGGTTAAGTGATGGATAAGGCATGCTGCCGTTTGTCGCAAGTTCATTTTTCCAGATCACCCCCAGAGTGTCATATGCTTCGCTGAATAGCTTTTTCCTGGTAACGCCCGATGTGGAAAGCAGACTCAGGTTAACAGGGTTTAGTGTGAAGGGGAGGTTACCGGTCAGCCTCAGAGCATCATTCCAGAGATCACTGCCATACCTGTATTTCGACCATGAGGTGATATGGAAGCCTGAAGAATAATGATCAGGAACAAAATGCCTGAACGAACCGTTCACTATCTTGTCATAGCTGAACATACTGCCTCTCCCGGCTGATATAGCTTTAAGCTGTTTGTGGAAGGCGGGACTTCTTCCTCTTCCGGATTCTGTAAGCACCGATTCGGCATATACTGCATCTCCTTCGAGGTACCAGAGGGGGAGTAGGGAAGCCACAACGCCCGGGAACTGTTCCCCGAAGAGAAAGGAGGCTCCCTTTGTAAATCCCCTTTCAAGAGATTCCATCTGCATAACATGGGTAAGCTCGTGGATGGTCAGATATTTTACAGGGTTCAGAGGTATGGAGTTCTGCTCGGGAGTGGGGTAGATCTCCATCCTGCGAGGAGCCCAGGCAACATAACCGTTCGACTGGGTCGTGAAGTTGTGAATCACTACTGGTATCCTGAACTTCCTGTCGGGAAAGACTGATGTGATCCTGTTGTACGACTCCTCCAGAGTACGGGCAAATTCAATTCCCTGATCACCGTATTGCTTTGGATAAATGACAGTAAACCTGTCTGTTTTTATCTGCATCCATTTGAGCGAGGCAGGATCCTGACCGGTGTCGTAATACTGACCATAGGAAAACTCGCTCAGGATGATTAAAAGAAGTGTTATTATGGAAGAAAGATACCTCATAAAACCATTTATCCAAAAATAACAAAATAAACACGCTTAAGCCCCAACAGGTTCATTTAAGAAAAAAATAAGTAATTTCGTCGGGAGCTGAATTTCAGGGATCCTTGCAAAACAACTGCTGATGAAACCTACATGTATTAAATACACATACACGCAATTATATAGTATTCAAACAGGTGGGTTCTCCTGCATGGCGATTCAACGTGTCGCGCCTCAGTCAGGCGACTGGCGGACCAAAAAAATAAAAATTGTATTATAATGAAACCCACATGTATTTGAATACAAAAACACAATATTATAATAATCACCTGCATGTGGGTTCCATCAGACCATTAAAATAAAAATTATATACTGATGAAA
>JAVEZD010000194.1:0-3687 GCA_034003165.1 Bacteroidales bacterium
TGCCATCCGGGCATATAGATCATTTTTTGCTTATCTCGTATATTAAGTTACTATTCTATTTCTAGCTTATCTCCCTTATCCCGGAAGGCGGAATTGTCCGCCCCTGCAGTCCGGCTCCTCGCTGGCCGCCCGGCCCTGCCATCCTCTCCAGGCCTTGCCATCCTCCAACGGTCCCGTCATCATCCGGGTGCATTCCGCACTGCGAAAATATGAAAATTTTCTTTCCATCGCTCCATCATACCCCTTTTGTGTCTTTCCTGCCCTCCTGGAACCACGTACCTATTCCTCAAGCTTAAGAAGCTCAACCTTCCTGAATTCAACAGGATGACTTTCGGCCTGCAGACATATATAACCTTCCTTCACTGCTGTCCCATCGGGAACAGGATAATCAGCAGGCTTATTGGTGCCACCCACAACAGGTTTCGAATATGCCATAACTACCTTCCCCTCAACAATATGTTTGATTATACTGTCGCCCATAACAAGAAACTCGGCAGTAACCCATTCCTCTCCGTGATAGGTCTTTGAAAGGGAATTGGTACAATGCTGCTCAACAAGCTGGCCGTTGATCATAACATGAGTCCCGGGTGTACATACATTACATGTGGGCCTTTCAGCAGCACCATCCCCTCCCAGAAGCTGGGCTTCTATGCAGACAGGATAATCCTGACCGGTTTCCATAGATGCAGCTGACTGGGCATGAAGAAGAACACCACTGTTTTTATAAGCCCATGACTCTCCCCCCGGCGCCTGTTCTCCCACAAAGCGGTACTCCACCCTCAGCCTGTAATGGGAAAAGGGTTCCCTGTAAATAAGATGACCGTATTCGCCGTTGAACTTCTCAAACTTCTCATAACCGGCTTTGATAACCCCATCTTCAACCCTGAACAGGTCGTTGTAGTTATCGTTAAGCTCATATCCCTTAATCTTGATATCCCAGCCGCTCAGGTCTTTGCCGTTGAAGAGGCTTATCCATTCCTCATTGCCCCGGGTAGAACTGTTTCCGCATGAGGCGGTCAGAATGATAAATGGCAGGAGGTACAACAGTTTTCTCATTAAGAAGTTCTTTGGTTAATATTTCACAATGGTTTATTTTTCACAGATTGGCAGGCATTTCTCCTCAGCCGGCAGATCCTCAGCTTCTGCCAAGCATCTCCCTTATGTTCCTTACTATGCCGGCAGCATCGAACCCGCATTCCCTTATAAGTTCCTCCTGGGTTCCCTGCTCAACAAAATAGTCGGGAATCCCCAACCGTCGCACCTCGGCACTGTAACCATTATCGCACATGAATTCGATGACGGCACTGCCAAATCCTCCCTTAAGGAATCCGTCCTCAACGGTGAGTATTTTTTTGAACCGGCCGAACACCTTGTGAAGTACTTCAGTATCGATGGGAGCTACGAACCTCATGTCGTAATGTTCAGCAGAGATCCCGTCACCCGATAGTATCTTCAGGGCTTCGGTAACAAAATTACCCGGGTGACCTATACTGAGCACGGCAATATCACTTCCGCCGGTAAGGAGCCTGGCCTTCCCTGGTTCTGTTTCTTCAAAGGGTTTTTTCCAGTCGGCAACCATACTGCAGCCTCTTGGATAACGTATGGCAAAGGGCCCTTTTATCCTGTCGAGCTGGGCTGTATACATCATATTCCTCAGTTCGCTGCCGTTCATGGGAGCGGAGACGATGATACCCGGTATTGACCTCATGAAGGCAAGATCGAAAAAGCCATGATGGGTCGCTCCATCTGATCCGACAAGTCCTCCCCTGTCGAGGCAGAACACCACATGCAGGTTCTGAAGGGCCACGTCGTGTATGACCTGGTCGTAGGCTCTTTGCATGAACGATGAATAGATATTGCAGAAAGGGACCATCCCCTGGGCGGCAAGTCCGGCTGCAAAGGTAACGGCATGTTGTTCAGCGATGCCCACATCGAAAGCCCTGTCGGGATATTCCTTCATCATATGGCAGAGTGAACTGCCCGTTGGCATAGCAGGGGTGATGCCTGCAATCTTTTCGTTTATGCCGGCCAGCTCGACGAGGGTTAAGCCAAAGACTTCCTGGTAAGCCGGAGGCTTGTTCCTGTCGTCGCTTTTTACAATAATCTCACCGGTGTTCTTGTCAAACACCCCGGGAGAATGAAAGGCAGTCTGGTTCTCTTCTGCCTGCCTGAATCCCTTGCCTTTTACAGTAAGGCAGTGAAGCAGTTTCGGACCCGGAATCCTCTTCAGATCTTCAAAAACCCTTGTCAGGTGAAGAACATCGTGCCCGTCGATCGGGCCAAAGTACCTGAAGTTCATTCCTTCAAACAGGTTGCTCCTGTCGAGGATGGTACTCTTTAGTCCTGCTTCAATCTGTCCTGCCAGGGTACGGGCATCGGGACCGTATTTCCCGACTCGCCCAAGCAGGTTCCACATCTTATCCCTGAACCTGTTATATGTCTTGCTTGTTGAGATGTCGAGCAGGTATTCCTTAAGCGCACCTACGTTGGGATCGATGGCCATATTATTGTCGTTAAGCACCACTATCAGATCAGCCTTTGAAGCTCCTGCATTGTTAAGGCCTTCGAAAGCTTCCCCGGCAGTCATGGCTCCATCACCGATGACAGCAACAACATGACGCTTCTCTCCCTTACGGGCAGCAGCAACAGCCATGCCGAGCGCGGCAGATATGGATGTTGATGAATGACCCGTGCCGAAGGCATCATACTCACTCTCCGAAATCTTTGGAAAGCCGCTGATACCCTTGTATTTCCTGTTTGTTGAAAAGACATCCCTCCGGCCCGTAAGGATCTTGTGCCCGTAAGCCTGATGTCCGACATCCCATATTATCTTGTCATATGGTGTGTTGAATGCATAATGCAGTGCAACAGTCAGTTCAACAACGCCAAGGCTGGCACCGAAGTGGCCCGGGTTGTTACTGACTATATCAATGATAAACTGCCTTAGTTCACTGCTCACCCTTATAAGATCTTCAGGGGCTAGTTTCCTGAGGTCCTGGGGCGATGAAATTTTATACAGAAGGCTCTCCTCCTCGGTCATCATACATTATCTGTTTCCCGTGCAAATATAATAATTATTATTCCCGGCCGCAGCAGAAGCATCAGCGGGATTTTCTTATTTTTGTCGGGGTGTTATCAAGGGATAACAACTGATGTATTATTTGGTTGCGTAAAAACTAAATCTTTGAGATCTATGAAAAGGCCGGCATTAATAACAGGATTTTTTTTGTTGCTTATAGTCATTTCTATGTCGTGTGTCCCAGCAAAGAAATATAAAAGCCTTCAGAGCACAAGCAGGCAGTATATGATTGAAAGGGATAACTTCAGGAAGGAAAACCTGAATCTGTCGATGTCGGTACGGGAACTTCAGTCAAAGGTTGAGTCCCTCGAAAAGGAAACAGCAGAGCTTGAGGCAGACCTGGCCCTTGCCGTAAAGGAGAGGGACAGGCTCAGGGAGGAATCCAATATCTTATCATCGAGGTATAATGACCTTGAGAAAGCCCAGGAAGAGCTTATAAGGGGTAATGTGAGCGAGACACGAAAGCTGCTTACCGAACTCCAGGAGGCCCAGGAAAATCTGAGGCAGAAAGAGGAGATACTCAGGCAACTTGAGCAGACCCTCGACATGAAAAAGACTTCCCTCGACGAGCTTACCTTTGAACTTGACAAAAGAAATGCCCGCATGGC
>JAVEZD010000195.1:0-3659 GCA_034003165.1 Bacteroidales bacterium
GATTTTATTCAAAAAAAAACATACTGCTTATTTTTTTTTAAAAAAAGATTCTATCTTTGCGATCTCAAATAAAAGAGTACTGATATTTAATATTTCTGATTATGAAAAGGACATTTCAGCCATCAAGGAGGAAGAGAGCAAATAAGCATGGGTTCAGAGAAAGAATGTCCACGCCCAATGGAAGGAGGGTACTGGCTGCCCGCAGGGCTAAAGGGAGGAAGAAACTTACTGTTTCTTCTGAGCTTAAGTTGAAATGATTTTACCTTGACTTAAATCTAATACAGAGAGGTGCTCATATTATGAGCACCTTTTTTATTTATAGTTAACATTATTCTTAACTTTGGCTTTCTGAAAAATCATGACTGAATTGCTTCAACACATTGAGGACCTTGAGTTAAAGGATATTGCCAAAAAAGTATTTGACGGCCAGAGGATAAACATGGAAGAGGGAATGGTCCTCTATACCCGTGCCGGGCTGCCATTACTGGGCCTTCTTGCCGGCTCTGTAAGAGAGAGGAAGAACGGCAGACATGCTTTTTTTAACCGCAACTTCCATATCGAACCAACCAACAGGTGTATATACAACTGCAGGTTCTGTTCTTACCATAAAGATGCCGGAGATCCTGAAAGCTGGGAATTCACTCCGGAAGAGATAATGGAGATTGTCAGACGTTTTGACGGGAAGCCTGTTACTGAAGTTCATATTGTAGGAGCTGTTCATCCCTCACACGATCTGCATTATTACGGCCGGATACTGAAAATGATAAAGGAACACCGTCCCGGGCTCCATATCAAGGCTTTCTCAGCCGTTGAACTTGATTACATGATAAGAATTGCGGGTATGCCTTTCGATGAGGGACTCAGGATACTGAAGGACTATGGACTCGATTCCATTCCCGGTGGCGGGGCTGAGATCTTTGATGAAGAAATACGAAGAAGGATATGTCCGGAAAAGACAAGCTCCCGTTTGTGGCTCGAAATACATGAGACAGCTCACCTCAACGGAATACCTTCAAATGCCACCATGCTTTACGGCCACATGGAAAACTATTCACACCGGATCGATCATATGGAAAGAATCAGGTCGCTTCAGGATAAAACCGGTGGATTCAATGCTTTCATTCCACTTAAATACAGGAAGAAGAATAATCCGATGTCGGCTCTGGGCGAAGTTAGTATGATCGAAGATCTGAGAAACTATGCCGTAGCCAGAATATATCTCGACAACATACCCCATATAAAGGCTTACTGGCCCATGACAGGAAAGGCTGTGGCCCAGATAGCTCTCTCCTTCGGAGCCGACGATATGGACGGAACCATTGACGACACAACAAAGATCTACTCTATGGCCGGTGCAAGTGATGAGAACCCGGCAATGTCGACAGGAGAAATAAGCAGCCTTATAAGCGATGCCGGATATATACCTGTGGAACGCGACTCACTGTACAATCCCGTCGGATAATAATTTTATCGTTACATTTGCGTTAGTATAACAATATGTAGCCCCAATGAGCCTGAAGAATTTTATTTTAAGCAAAGAATTTATAAAGAATCTTGGACTGGCATTTGTCATAATTGTGGGGATTGCCATGCTTCTTATCATATGGCTCAATATTTACACCCGTCACGGCCAGTCGAAAAGTGTCCCCGACTTCACAGGAATGGATATGGAGGAGGTGGATCGTACCGCCAGGACAAGCAAGCTTAATTACTTAATAACCGATTCGGTATATACAGGCATTGTAGGCAGGGGTTGTGTGGCTGAACAGCACCCACGGGCAGGACTTAAGGTGAAAAAGTGGAGAACCATAGCTCTTACTATTAATGCCTTCAATCCTGAGATGACAGAGATGCCCGATCTTATTGAATTGCCTAAAAGACAGGCCCTGGCCCTTATCGAAAGTTCAGGAATGGAAACCGGTTCTCTCAGATATATCTCAGACATTTCAGTCGATGTTGTACTGCATCAGTTGCATAACGGCAAAGAGGTATCGCCTGGTGAGTTACTTCAAAAGGGCTCAGTCATTGATCTTGTTCTTGGAAAGGGCCTCAGCAACCAGAGAACAGTGGTCCCCGACCTTATCGGACTTAACCTCGATCCTGCAAGAAACAATATCTTTTCAGCCTCCCTTAACCTCGGGACTTTCATTTACGACAGTTCAATAAAAACGGCCGACGATTCCTTAAACGCCTTTGTTTACAAGCAGAATCCCGAGTATAACCTCGATGCTACCCTCCAGTTGGGTTCTTCGATTTACCTCTGGCTTACGGTTGACTCAGCCAGACTTCCGTCAGAGCCTGTTATTGAAGCAACTGATTCACTTCCCTCTTTCGGGCCCGGGGATCAGAATCTTTAAACTGATGTTAAGAAAAGCTGTACCATATATAGTCATGCTTTTCTTCCTTCATGCCCTGGCTGAAGGTCAGGAAGTGGTAAGCGGACTTCAGTACGACAGACATTTCGATAAGAATATCATCAGTCAGTCACAATCAAAAGGCCTGTCAACCGACACTCTTTCTCTCCCTTTCTTTGATGATTTCACCGGACAGTCGTTCTTACCCGACGAAAGTAAGTGGAGCGATGCCTATGTACTTGTTAACAATACTTATTCACTTAACCAGGTCTCCCAGGGAATAGCAACCATGGATGCTCTCGGTGAAGACGGAAGGCTCTATGAATCGTCGTCACCCACAGTTTTTGAAGCCGATCATCTGTCGTCACAGCCTATTGATCTTGCTTACCTTCCTTCTGACAATGTGTACCTGAGTTTCTTATATCAGGCCGGTGGACTCGCCGACAAACCTGAACCGGCTGATTCGCTTGTCATTCAGTTCTATGCCCCCCTCGAAGAGAAATGGTATTCGGTATGGAAGGTCCCTGAATTACCTGATGAATTCAAGGCAGCCATCTTAAGGATCGACAACCCGAGGTTCCTAAAGAAAGGCTTCAGGTTCAGGTTCATCAACTACGCAAGCCTTAGTCCCGATCTTAACGACCCCTCACTGACGGGTAACTGCGACCACTGGCATATTGATTACGTAGTTCTCGACCGCAACCGTCATTCTGCCGATACCTTATTTCACGATGTTGCTTTCAGGCTGCCACTAAGATCTGTGTTAAAGACTTATGAAGCAATGCCCTGGAAGCAGTTCAGACAGGTATATCTCAGGGAAATGGGATCATTCATCCCGGTAAGCTACAGGAACAACGACGACATAGTAAGAAATGTGACCCGGATATTCAACATCAGAGATCTGTCTTCGGGTATCACTGTTCATGAGTTCTCAGCCGGGGCAACAAATATCGCTCCTATGTCAGAGGTTGATTATAACGCCGCACTTATTTATACATTCAACTCCCCTTCTGTTGATTCCGCACATTTCGGGATTACCGCCACCCTTAAAACCGATGACTTTGATCCCAAAGTGAACGATACTCTCAGATACGAGCAGGTGTTCGGTAATTATTTTGCCTACGACGATGGTACAGCCGAGGGAGGCTACGGCATCAACGGCCTAGGTTCAGGCAATGCCATGGTGGCCTGCAGGTTCGAATCCTTTTTACAGGATACTGTCAGGGCCGTCAGCATCTGTTTTAACGACAGCTATCTTAATTCAAACAGGAGACTGTTTGACATAGTGATATGGGACGATGCAGG
>JAVEZD010000196.1:0-3637 GCA_034003165.1 Bacteroidales bacterium
GGGGGCGACACTGTTAAATACATCCGGAGCATCCAGGATGCACTTTTGTCTTCATCGCGAACAGCTGTCGCCGGGGCCGGGCATTTTATCCTGTTCAGGCCTCTCGAGGCTGTCAGTGGTGATTTTTACTGGATTTACAGCGCTGGAGGAAGGCAGATCATAGTTATTTCCGACTGTACAGGCCATGGCCTGCACGGAGCGTTTCTCAGCATACTTGGGATGACTCTTCTTAACCGTATTGTGATTGCTGAAATGATATACAGGCCCGACGAGATACTCGGGCATCTGCGCGATGAGGTTATTAGGGCCTTAAAGCATACCACTGGTGATGATGATATACGCGATGGGATGGATATGGCAGTTTGTTCCTTTGATAAGGAAAAGGGAACTCTTCTTTATTCAGGAGCCAACAGCCCCCTGTATCTTGTGAGAGAAGGCCGGCTTGTCCATTACAGTCCCGACAAAATGCCTGTTTCGGTTCATTACAGAATGGACCCCTTTTCACTTAATACAATTGAACTGAAAAAAGGGGATACCTTCTATATTTTCTCAGATGGTTATGCTGACCAGCCCGGAGGTCCCGTTAAAAGAAAGTTCATGTCGGAACGACTGAAAAACCTTCTTGCTGAGATGGAGGGATTTCCAATGAACATTCAAAGGGACAGACTTGACTCAACATTCCTTGAATGGAAGGGAGAGAATCCTCAGATAGATGATGTTACAATTTTAGGGGTACGTTACTAACGGCATTCCCATTTTGTTACCGTATTACCTATTCTGACATCGTCCATGGCTTCGATGGCGATGAGCTCGGCATCACAGTATTCCTCCTCCCCCAGATCGTGATCATAATCGCCGTCAACATATACCACCTGTTTGCATATCTTACAGGTCCCCAGCGATTCGCATGAGGTAAAAGTTATTGTGACAGTCAAAAAAAAGGCAAGGTACAGTAGTGTCCTTTTCATCAGAATATAATTTTTATTTTAATGGTCTGATAGCCTGTCCCGCCTAAGCGGGAGAACCCACATGTCTGAAAATTATATACATACGTGTTTGTGTCTGCAATACATGTGGGTTTCATCATATAATAATTGATTTTAAGGGTATGATGGAACCCACATGCAGGCGATTATTATAATATTGTGTTTTTGTATTCAAATACATGTGGGTTTCATCAGAATATAATTTATATTTTAATCGTCTGCTGTAACCCACTTATCTGAAAAGTATATACATACGTGTTTATGTCTGCAATACATGTGGGTTTCATAATTCATGAATTTTCAGCTCAAAATTATAAAATCTCTTTACCTGCGTACAGGGATTTAAGAAAATTAATGGTATTTTGATGCAACAATTTCAAAATAGACCTGTCATTAGTTTGAAATTGATAAGAAAGAAACAGATTAAATACAGAAAGCCATGGAAGGAACAAAAATGAAAAAACATGTGACGGTCGTCGGAGCAATACATATTGGTTTCGGAGCTCTCGGTCTGCTGGGTGCTTTTGTAGTATTCTTTGCCCTCAGGTTTGCAAAAGGATTTGTTGCCAGTGAGGAGATCCCCAATATGGTACTTAACTTTCTTTCCCTGAGCCTGCCTCTGCTGGTGGGCTTTATGTCTACACTCGCACTTGTAGGAGGGATAGGATTGCTGTCTTTTCAGCCCTGGGCAAGATATCTTGTCATCGTTGTGGCTGCCCTGGGTTGTCTCAACATTCCAATCGGTACTCTCAAGGGTGTTTACTCCCTTTGGGTGCTTTTACAGGATGAGACCCTGAAGCTGTTTGAAAAAAACAACCCTCAATCAGGTTCACTTCAGGTGTAGTTACGGCACAAGGCACGTAAGGGATTTCAACATATCACAGCAGGGGAGGATCTCCGGGGTCCTCCCTTTTGCTGTTTATTTAACCCCTACCCTTAACCGGCTGACCTATTAAGCCGGTACCATTCTTTTTGGTCCCTTAGCACCTTGTTATTTTTTTCACTGCTATATTTGCCTTAAGGGATTTGTCTCCCAAATTAAATTGCATACCTATGAGTGATAATAACAAGATCATTTTTTCGATGAACCGGGTGGGAAAGACCTTCCCGCCGCACAGGCAGGTACTGAAGGATATTTCCCTTTCTTTCTTCCTGGGTGCCAGGATAGGCATCATTGGCCTTAACGGATCAGGTAAATCAACACTTCTCAAAATCATTGCCGGAGTTGAAAAGGAATATCAGGGAGAGGTGACTTTCCTGCCAGGATACAGTGTCGGATACCTGCCCCAGGATCCTCTTCTGGATGAGACCCGAACGGTCCGGGAGATAGTTGAAGAAGGGGTACAGGGGATTATGGGTGTTATTAAGGAGTATGAAAAGATAAATCAGAGTTTCGGCGATCCGGAGGTCTATGAGAATCCTGATAAGATGCAACAGCTTATGGAACGCCAGGCTGAGCTGCAGGAAAAAATAGATTATAACGATGGATGGAATATTGAGCACAAACTCGAAAGGGCCATGGATGCACTCAGATGTCCCGAAGGAGACCAGAAGATAGATATCCTGTCGGGAGGCGAGAGAAGGAGGGTGGCCCTCTGCCGCCTTCTCCTCAGCCAGCCCGATATAATGCTCCTTGATGAACCGACAAACCACCTCGATGCTGAATCTGTCAGATGGCTTGAAACAACTCTTAACCAGTATCACGGAACAGTTATCTGTATAACGCACGACAGGTATTTCCTCGATAATGTTGCCGGATGGATCCTTGAGCTTGACAGGGGTGAAGGCATCCCATGGAAGGGTAACTATTCATCGTGGCTCGAACAGAAGGCCTTACGTCTGGAAGTAGAGGAAAAAGGGAATGTGAAACGGCGAAGGATCCTCGAACGCGAACTCGAATGGGTAAGGATGTCACCCAAAGCCCGACATGCCAAATCAAAGGCCAGGCTCGGTGCCTATGAAAACCTCCTTAACCAGGATGTTAAGGCCAAGGAGGAAAAGCTTGAGATCTTCATCCCCAATGGAGCCAGGCTTGGCAACAAGGTCATAAGAGCAACAGGGGTATCAAAGTCGTTCGGCGACAAACTTCTGTTCGAGGATCTTGAGTTTAACCTGCCTCCCAACGGCATTGTCGGCGTAATAGGTCCCAATGGCGCGGGTAAGACTACCCTCTTCAGGATGATTATGGGCCAGGAGCAGGCTTCGAAGGGGAGCTTTGAGATTGGCGAAACAGTTGTCATAGGATATGTCGACCAGGCACATGCGGCAATCAATCCGGAAAAAACAGTATACGAGGTCATATCATCGGGACAGAACGATATAATGGTGGGCAACAGGCTGGTCAATGCCAGGGCCTATGTCTCGCGTTTTAACTTTACTGGTGCCGACCAGGAAAAGAAATGCGGGGTTTTGTCAGGTGGTGAAAGGAACAGGCTCCACCTGGCTCTTACCCTGAAATCGGGAGCAAACGTGTTGCTTCTCGACGAACCTACAAACGACATTGATGTGAACACATTGAGAGCCCTTGAAGAAGGGCTTGAGAACTTCGCGGGATGTGCCGTTATAATCTCGCACGACAGATGGTTCCTCGACAGGGTGGCCACCCATATCCTGGCTTTCGAGGGTGATTCAAAAGTGGTATGGTTCGAAGG
>JAVEZD010000197.1:0-3579 GCA_034003165.1 Bacteroidales bacterium
AAAAAAAAGCTGACTTCCGGGTCAGCTTTTTTTTTATTTTCTGTCAGTCAAAGTAATCCCATAACATACTGTGCGATTTAGTATTTTATACCACCTGCATTTAAAAAATCAATGTACCTGACCATCTCCTTACCCCCTTCTGACTTAAGCTTTTTGTACCATCTTTCAGCAGTGGCCTGATAACCTCTCTCTGCAGCCAGCCTTATAATGTTAATATATAACAGGCCGTGAGTTGCTTCTGATGACCTGCCAGGGTCTTCAGCAATCTCAATAAACTGCTTCAGAGCATCCTCTGTATTCCCGCCTTCGGCACTCTCAAAAGCCTTATCAATCGCCTGGTTGAGATCATTATCAATGACTATCCCGTAAAATGAAAAACAGTTTTCAGAACACTCCTCAATAAGATCAACCGATTTAATCCCGGGGGGAAGCGGAGGAAAGACAAGAGTAAAATCAAGTGACTCCCCTGGCAGGGTAAAATGGTGTACATCAGGACAAACCGGTATTCCTTCCGCCAAAACAAGCCTGCTCCTCTGTTCAGGAGAAATTACAATCCATATATTTCTGTCAGCACAAAAAGTGCCTCCAGGGATTCTGTTTTCAATACTCATATGAAACACAGTTGACTTTGAATCAGCCTCAATACTTAAGATCTCAAGTGTTTCATGACTCTTAATGGCATAATTGGGCTTATTCACAGTCTGACCATTAAGAAGTGATCCGGCCAGAAGCAATAAACCCATAATCCTGCTTGTCTTCGACATGGTATTTTTATTTTATCCGTGATAAAGATATACAATCAACTTTAGTATAAGCCCGGTCAGGCATATTTTCAACCGGATAATCGCCTTGCCCTGATATTCCGGTTTCTATGATACTTTCACTTTACTGTTCTGCACAAGAGGTCGGGAACACTGTATTTTTTTTGTAACCGAACCTTAATGGTTTCTTAACCTCCATGTAGTAACACGCCCATACATTTGCTTCCGTAAAATATTGATAATAATAACCTATTAATACAAAATCAAAAATTATGAAAAGTTTCTTATCAGCTGTTACAGTAATCATCCTTCTTATAATGACAGGATGTGAAAAGAGTAAAGAGTCGCCTGTAATTACACCACCCCAGGCCTCAAATGTTGAAACAGGCCGGAGTGTTGACCTGACTTTCGTCTTCAAAGCCGAAGCCGGCTTCGGTTCGTCAGAAATCATCGCCACCGGAGGTGATGCTGTCATTAAGAGTGATGGATCTTCAGGTTCGGTAAGCGGTAATATAGTTGTCACTTTTACTGCCGGAACCACAACAGGCTCAGGATCGGTATCAGTTACCGTTGAAGACATGGAAGGTCAGAGGGGAACCTCAGCCGTAGCGATAGTCATTGAAGAGGTTCCCACAATCTCAGTAAGCAGTAATATTACCCAGAATCAGACCTGGGAGTCAGGTAATATTTATATCCTTGAAGGAAGGATAACAGTTTTACCTGATGTAACCCTTACAATTGAGCCGGGTGTTATAGTAAAAGGCCGGGAAGGATCTGAAGCCAATGCCACGGCTCTTCTGATTGCACGTGGTGGGATACTTATGGCAGAAGGGACTCCTGAAGCACCAATTATATTCACCTCAGTCAGCGACAGGATCATACCGGGACAGATAGAGAGTCCCAACCTCGCTTCCAACATAAACGGTCTGTGGGGTGGTGTTCTGATACTTGGCAAAGCCCCTATATCAGCCGATGCTGAGGCCATGCAGATTGAAGGCATTCCGGCTTCAGACCTTAACGGACTATACGGAGGGAGCGACCCTGCTGATAACTCGGGAGTTTTAAAATATATTTCAATCCGTCACGGTGGTGCCAATATAGGTGAAGGTAATGAAATCAACGGACTCACACTTGGTGGTGTCGGATCAGGCACAACCATTGAGAATATAGAAATAGTAGCCAACCAGGATGACGGAATAGAGTTCTTCGGGGGAACAGTCAACGTAAAGAATGTTGTTGTACTGAATACCGGGGACGATGCCATCGACACAGACCAGTCATGGAACGGTAGTCTCGACAACTGCATAATCATTAATCCGGGCGATGAGTGTTTCGAACTTGATGGACCTGAAGGCGCCATGGCAGCAAAACACACAATTAGCAATGCCAGTATCTCGGCAGGTAATGCTGAAGGACTTGTTGACCTCGATCCCAACTCCTACCTCGATATGAATAATATTTACTTCTTTAACCTTAAAGCAGGTCAGGACTTTGATGAGTTGCCAACAATGTATTCATGCAATTTCACAAACTTCCAGGTCACACTTCCTTCCGGGTCAGTACTTACTGACTTCTTCAAAGGAGGCAGCGACCAGTTCACAACAGCAGTAAGTTCCGGGGCAAATACAGTTGGCGCCGACAAAACAGAATTTACGGGCTGGTCCTGGACAGAAGTATCAGGTTCATTAAGTGATTTTTAAACAACAATTCAACCACAAAGATCCGCAGATATGCTTTTCTGCGGATCTTTTCAACCAAACTAAACAAATCAATCAACTATGCATTTCTTAAAATTTTTTATCACAGTTCTATCCCTGGCGATTTCAATCAACCTCAACGCCCAGAATGGCATAATAAGGGGAACAGTAATAGATGAAACCACAGGCGAAGCACTTATAAGCGTTACCGTTATGGCAGAAGGGACCATTAAGGGTACCGTAACTGACCTCGACGGGAAATTCAACCTCTCCCTGGAGCCTGGTAAGTATAATATAAAATTCTCTTTCGTTTCATACGAGACCCGGACCCTTACAGATGTCAGTGTTCTTCCCGGGGAGGTAACGCTTCTTGAAAACCTCCTGCTTAAATCATCAACCATAGGCCTTTCCGAGGTAGTCATCAGCGCCAGCATGACAAGAAACACTGAGGGTGCAGTGATGGCCATTAAAATGAACTCTCCGAATCTTCTTGACGGTATATCATCAGCCAACTTCAGAAAAATGGGTGATTCCGATGCCGCTTCATCCATGAAAAGAGTTCCGGGAGTATCTGTTGAAGGTGGAAAATATGTATATGTCAGAGGACTTGGCGACAGGTACACAAAAACCATACTTAATGGTGTTGACATCCCTGGTCTTGATCCCGACCGCAATACAATGCAGATGGATATCTTTCCGACAACACTTATTGATAACATCATAGTGCACAAATCGTTCAGCGCAGAGCTGCCAGCCGATTTCACAGGAGGTGTGGTCGATATAACAGTAAAGGATTTCCCTGATGAAAAAAAGGGTAATATCTCCTTCAGCACCAGCTTCAATCCTGACTATCATTTCAGGAACGACTTCCTTACCTATGAAGGAGGAAAGACCGATTTTCTGGGTTTTGATGACGGTAGCCGATCAATACCTGCCACTACCAACATACCCTTCTTTGCATCCGTCATAGGTGATCCTCAGGGAGATAACGGTATACGCTACAGGGAGATACTTCAAAGCTTCAACCCTTCAATGGCCGCTATCCGCTCGAACAGTCTTGCCGACTACAACGCAGGTATCTCACTCGGAAACCAGATTCCACTTGAAAAGATAACCCTTGG
>JAVEZD010000198.1:0-3572 GCA_034003165.1 Bacteroidales bacterium
AATTATATTTTTAAATATAAAATTTGCAGGGTAAACAGTTTATATTAATATTACATATAGAATGCGTATAAATTATTACATTTTCAATTTTATCCGTTTCCCAGTAACTGATTATAACATAATACATTGCAAGCAGGTTCAACGGATGCGTTTTTTATCATTTTCCGGGAAAGATTATTTTAAATGAACATAAAAAAGAAAATTGAAAAGATCCCTGGTGGTATGATGGTACTTCCATTGATCCTGGGAGCATTATTAAATACCTTTTCACCGCAGGTAATTGAAATTGGTGGATTTACCACAGGAATTGCCAAAGGGTCGTCAGCTTTAATAGGAGTGTTTCTGGTCTGCATGGGATCAGGAATAAGCTTCAAAACTGCCCCAAGAGCCTTAAAAAAGGGAGCCGTAATAACATTTACAAAATTCTCTGTAGGATTAATTACGGGATTGCTGATAGCGAAATTCTTCGGAGACAAAGGACTCCTGGGACTTTCATCCCTTGCAGTGATTGCAGCCATGACAAACAGTAACGGTGGCTTGTATGCCGCCCTTGCAGGAGAATTTGGTGATGAGACCGATGTCGGATCCATTGCTGTATTATCAATTAATGACGGACCTTTCCTTACAATGATCGCGTTGGGTACCGCCGGGCTGGCGACAATACCTCTTAACAGCCTTATCGGAGTTTTAATTCCTATTATTTTGGGAATGGTCCTTGGAAACCTGGACGATGAAATGAAGAAATTCCTGATGGCGGGAGGGCCGTTACTGATACCTTTCTTTGCGTTTGCATTAGGGACCGGGATTGATTTTAAGATGTTAATCCTTGCGGGGCTTTCAGGCGTATTATTAGGACTGATGACAACTTTCCTTGGTGGACTTTTCAATATAATGGCAGACAAAATGACAGGCGGAAGCGGTATTGCAGGTGCTGCAGCTTCAAGCACTGCTGGAAATGCTGTGGCGACTCCGGCAGCAGTTGCACTGGCTGATCCTGGTATCTCAGCTATAGCTGCAATTGCCGCTCCCCAGGTTGCCGCATCCACAATAACAACTGCTCTCTTAACACCTGTCCTTACAGCCTATATAGCAAAGCGCAGAAGACTGACAGGGGAGAAAAAGAAATTATCAGGAAAAAATACGGGTAATAACAAGGTTCTGGTGGTTGCAGATGATTTTACAGGGGCCAACGATACCGGGGTTCAGTTCAGCAAGAAAAAATTAAGAACCATTGTCCTTACCAGGAAGGAAAAAATCAATAAAATATGGAATGATTATGATGTCCTGGTCGTTGATACCGAGAGCAGGTTTGATGACCGTGAAACTGCTTACAGGAAGGCCTATGAAATCGGGAAAATGTCAGGATCATTGGGTATTAAATATATATATAAAAAACTCGATTCAACCATGAGGGGGAATATAGGGGCGGAGATCTCAGGGATAATGGATTCCACCGGCATCGGATATACTATTGTTGTCCCCGCATTTCCTGCTTATGGCAGGATCACTAAAAACGGCAGCGTATATTTAAATGGCGTACTGCTTGCTGAGACGGAATTTGCAAATGATCCGAAAACACCGATAAAAGAATCCTACATTCCGGCAGTTATTTCCGCTCAGTCAGGTAAGAGCACCGGGGTGATTAATTTTAATGAAGTGGCCCGGGGACGTGATGACCTTATACAAACTATAAATAATCATATAAATAAAGGTGTTCAGATGACCGTTATAGATGTTTGCAATAATGAAGATCTTAAGACGATCGCTTCAGCCATGGCAGGCATAAAAGAAAAGTTCCTTATTGCAGGCTCAACAGGTTTAGCTGAATACCTGCCAGAATATCTTGGCCCGGTAAAAAAGAAGAAGAGTAATGTTATTATCGCCGGCAGTGTAAGTGAAGTGACTATTGGACAGATAAATTATGCGATTAAGAAATTGAATGTAAAAACAGTTGATGTTGAAGTTGAAAAATTAATTGCCGGAAAACTAAACCAGGAAATGGGAAGGATAATTGATATTATTAATGAATCATCCGGTTACGGTGAAGATATTATTATCAGGAGTGCTTCCTCGAAAGATATTGTATTAAAGAGTTTTGAATCAGGTGAAAAATATGGATTGAGCAGGTTTAAAGTCAGTGAAGTCATTGCAAAGTTCCTGGGAGAACTGACCAGGTATATTTTTAACGAGCTAGCCATCAACGGAATACTTATTACAGGTGGAGATACAGCAATTAAAGCTGCAAATGCCCTGAAAATTTCCGGTACTGTTATTCAGGATGAAATTCTGCCCGGAATTCCTTACGGACATTTTATTGAGGAACAGTACAGAAATATTATCATTGTGTCAAAAGCCGGAGGATTCGGAGGGGAGGATGCGATACTTAAGATTCTTAACTTTTTAAACGATCAGGTAAAAAATGATACTGAATAAAAGATTAACGATTGGCATAACTATGGGTGATCCTTCAGGGATTGGGCCGGAAATTATTCTAAAAAGCTTCAGTAAATCCTCAGTAAAAAAGAAAAGGATACTGGTAATAGGTGATTTTAATATTATGCAGGCTGCACACAGTATCTTGAAGATTAAATCATTTGAACTGAAAAGGGTCCGGAGTGTTACCGAGTGTGTTTTCAATGAAAATACATTAAACATTCTGGATCTTCCATTAATAAATATGAAAGAATTCCAGCCGGGGAAAGTACAGGCAGCCTCTGGCAATGCAGCTTTTGAATGTATTAGAAAAGCTGTCGATCTGGTCAAAAATAAAGAAATTGATGCAATAGTGACGGCACCTCTGAACAAGGAGGCCCTTCATGAGGCAGGTCATCAGTACCCGGGTCATACTGAAATACTTGCATCACTTACAGGCACAAAAGATTTTGCTATGCTCCTTTATTCAGGGAAACTGAATGTTATCCATATCTCTACCCATATATCATTATTGAAAGCTGTCATTGAATTAAGGAAAGGAAGAATTGAAAAGGTGGTTGAACTGGCAGATGGTGCAATGGCAAAGCTAATCCGCAGAAGGCCTGTGATTGCTGTTGCCGGTCTTAATCCACATGCAGGAGAGAATGGCCTTTTTGGCAACGAAGAGATCAGGGAAATTATTCCTGCAATTGAAAATATGAGGCAGAAGGGTTTTATAGTTGAAGGGCCCGTTCCTCCTGATACGGTCTTTTTACAGGCAGTTAAAGGGAAATATGATGTGGTTGTAGCAATGTATCATGACCAGGGACATATCCCATTGAAACTGATCGGATTTAATAGCGGAGTAAATGTCACAGTGGGACTCCCGTTTATCAGAACCTCTGTTGACCATGGGACTGCATTTGAAATTGCATGGCAGGGGAGAGCAAGCGAATCAAGCATGACGGAGGCCGTAAGATTGGCTATAAAAATGGCCAGGGAAAATACAATTTGATATTATAAGGAGTGTTGGAGCCTTTGTTATTTTTTGAAGATCTTCAAATTGCGGTTCTTTTATCGCAGTCAGTTAATATGTTCTTATTCTCCTGGTTCCAGACAATTCCGCTTCTAATCACCGGTGCTGCAATTGCCGGGCTTGC
>JAVEZD010000199.1:0-3560 GCA_034003165.1 Bacteroidales bacterium
GGGTGATGACAAAAAGGGGGAAATCACCCATTCTTGTTGCAGGGGATGTATACAGGCCGGCAGCTATTGAACAGCTTAAGGTTATCGGATCGCAGATCGGGGTTCCGGTTTACACTGAGGAAGGAAGCAAAAATCCTGTTCAGATTGCAAAAAACGCTATTAAGGAGGCCAGACTCAAGGGTAATGACTGTATTATTATAGATACTGCCGGACGTCTTGCCATTGATGAGGAGATGATGAAAGAGATAGCCTCGTTAAAGGAGGCAGTCAACCCCCATGAGACCCTTTTTGTCGTTGACTCAATGACCGGACAGGATGCGGTTAACACGGCAAAAGAGTTTAACGACATACTCGATTTTGACGGGGTGGTTCTGACAAAGCTCGATGGTGATACAAGAGGTGGTGCTGCCCTTTCAATCCGTTCTGTTGTAAATAAGCCGATTAAGTTCGTTAGCTCGGGAGAGAAGATGGATGCCCTAGATATCTTCTATCCCTTAAGGATGGCCGACAGAATACTTGGAATGGGAGATATAGTATCTCTTGTAGAAAAGGCTCAGGAACAATACGATGTTGATGAAGCACGGAAGCTTCAGAAGAAGATAGCAAAGGACCAGTTTGATTTTAATGATTTCATCTCGCAGATTCAACAGATTAAGAAGATGGGTAACGTCAAGGATCTCATGTCGATGATACCCGGAGTGGGGAAGGCTGTCAGGGACCTTGATATCGATGAGGACGCATTCAGGGGAATTGAGGCAATAATAAGGAGTATGACACCTGCTGAGAGATCAGACCCTTCCCTTCTTAACGGAAGCAGGAGGAAAAGGATTGCAGGCGGAAGCGGTACATCGGTTCAGGAGGTCAATAAACTAATCAAACAGTTTGATGAGACACGCAGGCTTATGAAGATGATGACCAGGGGTGCCAATCTGAAGTTGGCCGGCAGACGATAATCTTAAACTCTATATCATGTATACACTTATTGACGGCAAAAAAGTTGCTTCGGAGATAAAGGCTGAAATATCAGCTGAAGTAAGCAAAATGCGGGGAAACGGCATAAGAGTACCTCACCTTGCAGCCATCCTTGTCGGTAACGACGGATCAAGCGAAACCTATGTAGCCAATAAGGTAAAGGACTGTCATGAAGTAGGATTCAAATCTTCACTTTTCAGGTATGATGATGACATCAGTGAGGAGGTACTGCTTGAAAAGATAAGTGAACTCAACAATGACAGTGATGTTGACGGATTTATTGTCCAGCTGCCTTTGCCAGCCAGTATTTCCGAGAATAAGATCATAGAGGCCATCGATCCTGAAAAAGACTCCGACGGGTTCCACCCTGTAAACATAGGAAGGATGGTTGCCGGCATTCCGGGATTTCTGCCGGCTACCCCATTTGGTATAGTCGAGCTTATCAGGAGGTATGGGATTGAAACTTCAGGAAAGACCTGTGTCGTTATAGGAAGAAGTAATATTGTGGGCAGGCCCGTCAGCATACTCCTGTCACAGAAAGGAATGGATGCTACTGTAACTGTTGTTCACAGCCGGACAAAAAATATTGCCTCAATAATCAGGGAGTCGGATATTATCATTGCTGCGCTTGGCTCTCCTGCCTTCGTGACGGCTGAAATGGTAAAGGAAGGGGCCGTTGTAATTGATGTGGGAACTACACGGATTGCTGCTCCCGATACCCGTTCTGGATGGAGGCTCACAGGTGATGTTGATTTTGATAATGTGGCTCCCCGATGTTCATTTATAACTCCTGTGCCGGGTGGAATAGGTCCCATGACAAGGGTATCTCTTCTCAGGAATACCCTGTTGGCTGCCGGCCAGAGAAGATAAACCTGAGCTTACTGTTCCTGGTTTATATCAATACCCCTGCAGTAAAGGTCGAAATTACCTTCTCCGCCCGACCTGTTCGATGAGAAGATAAGCAACATATTTGAGAAGTCAGGATGGGATCCGATAAAAGGACGGTATTCATCATCTGTTGAGTTAATCTCAGGACCGAAATTTACAGGAGCGGTCCAGTTGCCATTCCTGAAAAGAGAATAATAAAGATCATATCCTCCTTCTCCTCCCGGTCTGTCAGATGTAAATACCAGCAGGTCGCCCAGAAGCATCGGGCATTTGTCGTTGGCTTCACTGTTAAGGATAGTCACTTTTTCCGATTCCTGGAATTCAGAACTCAGCCAATCTTCGAGTGGCATATTCTCAGAAGGTTTTGAATTGAAGAAAATATCAAACTGTCCATCCCTGTCTGAGCAGAAATACAGACTGTCCTGATCCATATTAAATGTAATATATGCATCATCCGCTGCGGTGTTGAGAAGAGTGACCGGCACGGGACCGTCAATATTCGGAAGCTGATCATTAAAAACAGGGAAATTCATGAAATACTTAAGATCCAGATTGGTCTCTCCTGCATCCGTAGCAATAAGCATATACTCATAGCCATCTAAGCTGCTGAACAGTCTGAAGGGTCCGAAATCATCCCTTTCAGTATTGACCGTGTTTACCAGCTTGGTCAGAAAAGGGTCCGTAGTGAGTCCGCTTCCGAGTTCGAAATAACCCATGGTGCGGTCAAAGGAAAAAGCAATCTGTCCCTGGATAAGATCGAACTGGCCACCCTCACTCAGCCGGTTAGTTGAAAACATAACATAGTATGAACCATATAACTCGTAAAGATCCATATTATAATCATCATACCGGGAGTTCAGTCCTTCAAGGTTTACCAGAGTATCAGGAAAGGCACCTACAGGATATAAAATTGGCTCTTTCTCCTTCTGACAGCTTATCAGTCCATAAATAATAATAATAATGGCAATGGCTGCAGTTGATAAAAGAGATACTGACTTTTTCATCATATAATAATTGATTTTAATGGTATGATGGAACCCACATGCAGGTGATTATTATAATCTTGTGTTTTTGTATTCAAATACATGCGGGTTTCATTATAATATAATTTTTATTTTAATGTATTATGGAACCCCTCCCCCTGATAAAAATATATTCCAAAGTGTTTATGTCAGCATAACGCGTGGGTTTTATAATTGTTTTCAGAATAGATTTAATGCAAAGATATCATTATTATTTATAGCAGGATAAATCATAAATCATGACGGATGATGTCAGGTTTTGTGGATACACAGGGGAGGAATCCAGGGGAAGGGACGGATAAAAAAATGAAGAACCGGGTCAATGCCCGGTTCTTCGAAGGTAGAATTTAGGTTAATTCCAGGGTAAATTTGGGTATAGGGTCAAATAAGCTATTTTTTATTCCATAGATGATAAAAAGGGCTCACTGGTTGCGTTGAAATATAAAAAAAGTTAAAAATTAATGGCCTTATTTTATATATGCCTGTACTAGAGATGTTTATAAAATATTAAAATTGTTGATAATTGTACTTAAGTCAAAATCAGCTTGTTCAAAATGTTATTAATTTTGTGATCAACAGATAACGGGAATGGAAGAGGATAAATTTGGATTTTCATTTGAGGAAGATATAAAGCAGGTGGTCCGGAAATTCGAGAGTATGAAGAGGAATAATGAGAAT
>JAVEZD010000200.1:0-3536 GCA_034003165.1 Bacteroidales bacterium
CGGCAGCAGTTTCAAAATCCAGTCCAGCCACCCTGTTCCTGTAAGGTTTCAACTCAAGTCCGATCGCTGGCATAGAAAGGGGTTGTGAAGGGTCGAAAACAAAGGAAGCGAGCCTTATCCCCGGCATGGGATCGTAGCCGTCGAACCAGTTAACACTCCAGTCTATACCTCTGAGGTGGAAAGAGGCTCTCAGCCCGTAACTGAAGATTCCCTTACCACTTATAACTGATTGGGACTGGTCAATAGTTACATAGTCGGGAAGGGGAAAGGGATCAATTATAAGCCTTGAGGACCTGTGAAGGGGGGTGGCAAGCATTTCAAGAGTTACAAAGCTGGCAGGGTGCCATTTGAATGAGGAAAGGATATTACCCATATCCATATCCTCCCTGTCTGGCGACCGGGATATCATATTAACCGGCGAAAATCTTGAAACAGGATTTGTAAAGTCCCCGCGACCCCATTTTATGATCTGCCGGCCAAAAGAGAGATCCCATTTTCTGCCGTTTAACTGAATATATGCTTCCCTCAGGTCAAAGCTGCTTACAGGCTCATTGAACTCGCTACCGTATCTGAACCTGAGATCAGCATAAGCCTTGAGATTACGATCGTTCCCGGCATCTATCTTCAGTCCGAAGTCAGAATACAAAGCAGGAAAATTTATTTCCGGATCTCCCTTGTCTTTCCAGCCGTAAAATCCGCCCCTGACAAAACCGTTAACTGAAGGACCACCGGTACCAACCGGCGCCAGAGAGGAACTTTCCTGGTCCTGAGCTTCTGAAAGAAGGGACAGGGATAACAGGTAAACCAATATCATGATTCTCTTCATCAGTGCTTTTTAACACAAATGAAGGATATTCCTGCATGTCAATCGCCTTGTCCGCTCAGACCGTACCACTAAAACGCCGCCTACAGGTCCGTCCCGCCGGGTTTGAACCTGCTGTCAGGACCGGCTTTTTCTTTCCCTGAACTCGCTGGGAGTCATTCCGGTCTGGCTCTTGAAAAATGAGTTGAAGGTGGTTTTGGAATTAAAACCTGCATCAAAGGCAATGGCAAGTATTGTAAAATGGTCGTATTTAGGATCACTGAAGCGTTCAATAACCTCTTTCACCCTGTATTCGTTTATAAAAGTGAAGAAGTTCCTGCCATATTTCTCATTAAGCACCTGGGTGATGTGATGCCTGGGTATGCCGGTTTTCCCGGAGAGATCATGAATTGAAAGATCCCCGTTAAGATAGGGTTTACCTGTTTCCATGTAAGCTATAAGTTTTTTCAGGTATTTATCTGCCTGTGTATCTTTAAGGCCGCTTTTAATGTACTTCTCCTGGGTTTTTCTTTCTCCGTTTACCTCCCTGACCACCTCTCCGAAGATTTCTGGTTGTTTAATTCCATAAAAGCTGTATATCACAGAGAAGGCAGTAATAAAGCCGAATACAACAAAATAGGGGTCAAAGGGTATAAAATCTCCTATCATATTAAGACCTCCGAGGATAAAGAGGATAAGAAATGCCACATAAAAACTTATTGAAATTACTTTCAGCCAGTTGAGGGTTACCCTTCCTGAGGTGAATGATATGAGATCCTTTAGGTTCCGCTGATGCCTTCTTATATCGATAAAGGCAAGAATACTGTAGACAGTCACTGATAAAAAGAAAGTGATACCATATACAATACGAAGTGAGATGAACCTATCGGGTGCAAAAAAAGTCCTGAGATCCTTCATCAGGGGCAGATTCCTGAAAATGACCGAAACAGTAAGGAAGACGACGAAAGGGATAAAATGCAGCAGGGAGTACCAGTTGAACTTCCTTTCCTTCCGGGTCATGAACCTGACATATAGGTAGAGCAGTGGTCCATAGGTAAATGCAACGAAATGAAACGAATACATCTCCAGAACCGTACTGTTTATGAGAGCAGTAATAAGCTCGATGCAGATCATGAACAACCAGGCGGCCATAAGTCTGTTGGCCGTAGTCAGGGGTTTCTTTGTAGCTATAAGCAGGCCGGCAAAAAAAGACTGGGTGATTCCAATATACAATACCGGTTCAATATTTTCCATAAAGTGGTATTGATAATTATTTCAAATATAATGAAAACAGGGCAAATTAGGTATATTTGAAAATGGTGTTTACATCCACTTTATTGTTTATCTAACCTCAACAGATCAATATGAGTATTCTGGTCAACAGGAATTCAAGAGTAATAGTCCAGGGATTCACAGGAAGTGAAGGGACATTCCATGCAATGCGGATGATTGAATACGGAACCGTAATTGTTGGTGGTGTTACACCCGGAAGGGGTGGGGAAATTCATCTCGGACTGCCGGTTTTCAACAGCGTCAGGGATGCAGTTAAGGCCACCGGAGCCGATGTATCAATAATCTTTGTTCCTCCGGCAGCAGGTGCCGACGCCATCCTCGAGGCTGCCGAAGGAGGAATCAGCCTTATAGTTGCTATTACCGAGGGCATTCCTGTTTCCGACATGGTAAAGGTAAAAGAGTATCTGAAATCATTTGACTGCAGGCTTATCGGCCCCAACTGTCCGGGTATCATAACCCCAGGTGAAGCCAAGGTGGGAATAATGCCAGGCTTCATTCACCGTAAAGGAAGTGTTGGCGTGATCTCACGCTCCGGAACCCTTGCCTATGAAGCTGTGGACCAGGTGACACGGCTGGGTATGGGACAATCTACAGGAATGGGTATCGGGGGTGATCCTATAGTAGGCACATCCATACTGGATGCAGTAAAGCTTATGATGGAAGATGATGATACAGAAGCCATTATTATTATCGGTGAGATAGGAGGGAACATGGAGACTGAAGCTGCCTTATGGATAAAGGAACATGGAAGCAAACCGGTTATAGGTTTCATTGCCGGACAAACGGCTCCGAAAGGCAGGAGAATGGGACATGCAGGAGCCATTATAGGAGGGGCCTCAGATACTGCTGAATCAAAAATCAGGATAATGCAGGAATGCGGAATACATGTGGTTATATCACCCGCCGGAATAGGATCGGCAGTGGCTGAAGCCCTTGGTTGGGATCAAAAAATATCGTGATGAACGACTTTATCACTTTATGTTATATTTGTGGAAATTTTTAACAGGAAAAGAGATGAAATTACTTGAAGGGAAAACTGCTCTTATAACAGGAGCTTCAAGAGGAATCGGCAAGGCCATAGCTCACAGGTTTGCACAGGAAGGCGCGAACCTTGCACTCACCAATGTTACTGATGATGAAGAATTTGCAGCTACCATTGACGAACTCAGGAAACTTAATGTAAAGGTTAACGGATATATATCAAATGCAGCAAATTTCGATGACTCACAGAGAGTTGTGGTTGATATTATGAAGGATTTCACCACTATCGACATCCTTGTAAACAATGCTGGCATAACCCGCGATACACTGCTAATGAGGATGACAGAGGACCAGTGGGATGCCGTTATAGCGGTGAACCTCAAGTCTGTATTTAACCTTACTAAAGCTGTTCTTCAGCCGATGCTTAAACAGAAAAACGGTTCGATAATCAACATGAGTT
>JAVEZD010000201.1:0-3504 GCA_034003165.1 Bacteroidales bacterium
GATGAAATGAAAATTAACAGATTTATATTGTTGAGTCTTTACCTGCTGATGCCCTTTTACTTATCGGCCCAGGATATTGTTGTAAAAGCAGAATATCCTGAAGTCGTCAGGATGGGGCAGCAGTTTACCATTACATGGATAATCAATTCGGGAGGCGGAGATTTTTCTCCTCCTCCATTCGGTGAGTTCTACAAACTTGTGGGTCCCCAGACTTCATACAGCTCAAGCACACAGATAATAAATGGAAAGGTAACACGGGAGACTTCATACACCTATACCTATTACCTTCAGGCAATGAAGGAGGGGCGTTTTACCCTGGAACCTGCAAGCTTTACTATAAAAAACAGAACATACAGGTCCGATTCGATAAGAATTGAGGTTTTGCCCGGAAGCCAGGCCCCCGGAGGGTCATCAAGCCAGGCAGTGCAGCCTGAAGACCGGGCAGTAAGCGAGGATATCTCAGGAGAAGATGTTTTTGTAAACGTCCTTGTCAACCGGAATGAAGTATACCAGGGAGAACCTGTTACAGCCACGGTTAAACTCTATACAAAAGTTGAAATTTCGGGAATCAATGAGATAAAATACCCTTCTTTCAGGGACTTCCTGAGGGTTGATCTGGAGACACCTCCGCTGACTTCTTTGAAAAGGGAGAGTATCGATGGAGAGATTTTCGGAACCGGAGTGCTCCAGCAGTTTCTGCTTTATCCCCAGGTGTCGGGCGATATTATTATAGATCCCGTTCAGATAACTACCCTGATACGCCAGAGAAGTAGTCATGCCGACCCTTTCTTCGGTGATTTTTTTGCCACTTATACAAACGTTCCGAGGGCAGTAGCAAGCAAGCCGGTCAGGATCAAGGTAAAACCCCTTCCAGGCAACAGGCCTGCCAATTTCTCAGGTGTGGTAGGCAATCTGGCGATCTCCGCTTCACTCGAAGGTGATACTGTTACTGTAAACGATGCCATAAACTTAAAAATTACAATTTCCGGATCTGGTAACCTCAAACTGGCAGGGACACCGGATCCTGACCTCCCTCCCGATATCGAGGTCTACGATCCTGAAATTACAGATGATCTCAGAAACGGAGCCAGTGGGACATCCGGACAAAGAACCTTTGAATTCCTGCTTATACCAAGGCATCACGGAGACTTTACTATACCCCCCGTCACCTATTCCTTTTTCAATGTCTCTTCAGGTCGGTATGAGAATATTGCAACCCCGGAACTGGCCTTTCATGTTCTGAAGGGAGATAACAATCAGGGTGGCATTGCAGTATTCGGGGGAATCACCAGGGAAGATGTCAGATATCTCGGACAGGATATACGCTTTATACGTACAGGAGATGGCAGACTTAAGAAAAGCGGAGGACTTCTTGTTTCTGTCACTTCCTTTTATTTCTACTATGCAGCTGCCCTCCTTGTCTTTCTTGTTATTCTGCTTGTCAGAAAAGAACATATAAGGAGAAATGCAGACCTCTCTCTTGTAAGAAACAGGAAAGCAGCAGGGATAGCTTCCGGAAGACTCAGGGAGGCCGCCCTGTGCCTCAAAAACAAACAGACCGACCGGTTCCATGAGGAGATTCTTAAGGCGATCTGGGGTTATCTGAGCGACAAGCTGGGCATACCCTTATCGGCTCTGGGCAGGGAGACAGCAATGACTTCACTCAGGGAAAGAGGCGTAAATGAAGAGATGCTTGAGAATCTTATCAGGCTTCTTGACACCTGTGAATTTGCAAGGTTTGCTCCTTCATCGTCAGATGACGCCGCTACAGGTGTATATGAAGATGCGGCTTCCTTTATCAGTTATGTAGAAAACCTAAAAGTAAAAAAATGGAAAGACTGATAAGACTCCTGGTATTATGTGTGTTTATGATCAGCTCAGCATACAGGCTGTCCGGACAGGCGTCGAATGAAGAGAGATTCAGCGAAGGAGTCGATCTATATACTTCTTCCTCCTACCAGGAAGCACTTGATGTATGGACCGACATATATAATACAGGGTACAGGTCAGCTGATCTTGCCTTTAATATCGGTAATGCGTACTTTAAGCTAAACAACATACCAGGTGCCATCCTGTTCTATGAAAGAGCACTGCTTCTGAGGCCGGGCGACGAAGATACAGGATATAACCTGGCTATTGCCAGGTCGATGACAAAGGATAAATTCGAAGAGATCCCTGAGCTCTTTTTTGTCAGAGGGTATGACTTTATCTCACTTATTCTTCCTTCAAACACCTGGGCAATAATGAGCCTGACCACTTTCATATTATGTCTTATACTCCTGTCTGTTTATATTTACAGCTCAAGGTACAGGATTAAGGTTACCGGATTCTGGCTCGCCTTGTTCTTTCTTGTTTTCTCACTGTCATCGCTTGCATTTTCTTTGCGGAACAGATCACTGGTTCACGACAGCAGCAGGGCAATAATATTTTCTCCCCAGGTTAGCGGAAAAAGCTCGCCTGACAATAGCGGGACCGACCTTTTCGTCATACACGAGGGAACAAAAGTGACTGTCACAGGCGAACTGGGCGAATGGTACGAGATCCGTCTCTCGGACGGCAACAAGGGTTGGGTGCCATCCGGCTCACTCGATATCATCTGAATGGCTAAAACTTAACCATGAAAATAAAAGAAAAAGGAATAAACAGTTCCAGGATGCCTGTTTACAGGGATGCAGGTTTTGAACTTTATGATGCTTTAACTGCTGCAGAAGCATTCAGTGATGAGTCCAGGCACGAAAGGGACCCTGGTTTCTATATATACTCCAGATACAGGAATCCGACTGTGGTGGCAGCTGAAAATGCCATTATGGAACTTGAGGAAGCCTCCTGGGCCCTTCTTACCCAGTCGGGTATGGCAGCCGTTGACGTAGCTGTTTCTGTTTTTCAGAACGGAACATCGGGACGTCCATGGCTTTTTTTCAATGAGATCTACGGAGGAACAATCTCCTTTATTGATAATGTCCTTAAGAAAAGGAGAGGAGTCGATGTCAGAAATTTCTTCCCTGACGATGAGAAATACGACCTTTCTATGTTTGAGAATCTGGTAGCAGAGGTGAGACCTGAATTTGTATACCTTGAGGTTGTCTCCAATCCCATGCTTATAGTGACCGATGCCAGGAGAGTAATCGGGACGGCCAGGAAATATGGCTCAAAGGTTATTATTGACAACACCTTTGCCACTCCTCAGTTATGGAAACCTCTTGAACACGGCGCTGACCTTGTTATCCACAGCGTTACCAAATACCTGTCGGGCCACGGAAATATTACCGGAGGTGTAATATGCGGTAATGACCCGGAATTGCTTAAAGCAGCCCTTGAATACAGGAAGTACACCGGTCATATGATGTCGCCCGACGACGCCTACAGGCTTTCAACCCAGATAAAGACCTTTGGACTCAGGTTCAGACGCCAGTGTGAAAATGCATCCAGGCTTGCACTGCTCCTGGAGAGGAATGAACTGACAGACAGAGTATGGTATCCGGGGCTGGCTTCCCATGTTACTCA
>JAVEZD010000202.1:0-3462 GCA_034003165.1 Bacteroidales bacterium
AAAGATCATGGAATTTTGCACGATAATTGTGTAATTATTTCAGAAACCAAAAACAATAATAGATGAAAGCAATCAAAAAAATCGTTTTAAGTTCACTAGCTACTGTTATTGGAGCTTCTCTCCTTGTGATGAATGTTGAAGCCCAGCAGACTCCAAAACCCTGGGAAGTCCCTGCAGAATTTAAGAACATGAAGAATCCTGTTGCCAGCAATGAAGCCAGCATAAAGGCAGGAGGTGCACTTTATATGAAGAACTGTGCTTCATGTCATGGCAAGACAGGTCTTGGCGACGGTGTCAAATCAAGAGCTCTGAAGGATTACGCCGGTGATTTCTCGGGTGCTTATTATCAGAATCAGACTGATGGGGAGCATTTTTACAAAACCAAATTCGGCCGCAATGAAATGCCTAAGTATGAAGGGAAGATGTCGGATGAGGATATATGGAATATGGTGAATTACATGAGGACATTCAAGAAGTAGAAGTCTTTACAGTATCCGGATAATAATACTTAATAAAAAAACAGGCTGCCTTTTCGGGGCAGCCTGTTTTTTATTTATCCGATCAGGTTCCTGTGGTTCAGATTGCTTCAAGAGTATTTTCGAGAAGTTTCTTTATGTAGGGATAGTTATGAACGCCCATACTGCCGTCCCTGACTACCAGCTGGAAGTTGATTATAGCTGCGAACTGGGCATTTGTAAGCTGAGGCAGGGCTACATTTCCCAGGGCGGGGTTCTTCCAGTAGCCGTCGGGATTTGCACTCCTGTCATAGATATCAAGATATCCATGATAAAGACCATCTTCGGGATCTTTCTGGAGGATATCGTTTCCGTTGCCGATTGCATTAATCTCTTCAGCCAGCTGGTCAATAAGACCACTTATGTCGTCGGTCACTGTCTGCAGCATACTTCCAGAAGCACTCATGCCTGAATGACATCCTGATACGTTACAACCGTTGAAGTTAGCAGTTGCAGTAAATGAATGTCCACCTGCCATGCCTGAGGGAGTTGCCATATGGCAAGAGGTACACGAAGCACCTTCTGTATGGGCTGAATTGGTGTAACCCGTACCTAATTCAATACCGCCGATACCTGCAGCCATTGCAGCATGCGGACCATAGTGAATGCCGGTTCTGTAACCCACCGAGGCCATGGTGAACGGATCATCCGGATTTGATACCAGGGCGGCGTAATTGATCACATTGCCGTCGGCACCGGTGACAGGCCTTGGCTGATGGCATTTTGCACACAGGTTCGATGACTCCTGGGCAAAGTCGAGGCTCTTTGTTCCGCCGTACATGGTCATCGGGACCGCTGCCGTTGATGTGAGTGGCAGAAATTCGGTTGAGTTGTAGTTAGTATGCAGTGAGCTGTGACATGTAAAACAGTTTATTGATCCGGGAAGTGACAGGGCTGAAGATGATGCCACGTAACTATTAATGAATTTTGAGTTATCGGTGGGATCTGTCACAAAGGATGCAGACACATTCCGTGATACCACATCCATGAAACCCTGATGAGAATGACAGGGGGCACAGGCATTTCGTGTACCCTGCGTGTATGCTCCACCTGTGGCATGAACAGAATAACTGTATTCCCTCGATTTGGCATCCACCACTACGCTGTTGTGACAGGTTTTGCAGGTTTCATTGGCATCGGTGCCATCCTGACCATCCTGTCCGTTAAGACCGGCCGGCCCCATGGGTCCCTCGCAGGAGGCGAGAAAAAGGATTGCAGCTACCGGATAAAACAGACTCCTTGTTATTATTTTCAACTTCATATCAGGTTTTTTAAATGGGTTTTTTACTTATGCAATATAGGTAAATGAAGTTGTTAATTAATTAACGCTTATCATGCTTTTTGCAATGTAGCTTATTGATAGATATTTCAGCAACTGATGATATATATCAATATATTACATGATTAATATTAATGACCTATCTTTATACCTGAATCGATCGAATTAATCTGAAAGAAAACAGGAATGAAAAATACCATAGAGAGTTGTCTGCATTGCCCTGTAGGATGTAAGAGTTTCAGATATCTGACATCAGGAGAGATGGATTTTGTAAATGACAACAGGTATGAAGCTTTATTCAGGCCGGGAGAGATACTTGTTAAACAGGGTTCTCCTTCGTCTAATGCACTCTTTCTTTTTTCCGGATTATCAAAGACTTATGTAGAAAACAACGGATCGAAGAATATGATCCTTGGCATAGACAAACCGGGCGAGCTTATTCTTGGTCAGGGTGCCTTCACCGAGATGAGGAATAACTTCAGTGTTGCCGCCATCACTTCAGTAAAAGCCTGTTTTATTGGTTTTGATGTCTTCAGGCATCTGATCCGTTCAAATGGTGCCTTTGCTGAAAGTCTGCTCGAGGAGATGAGCATGAAATCCCAGCTTATCCAGAACAGGATGGTCAGTCTTGCCCACAAGAAGATGCCCGGGAGAATTGCCGAAGCTTTATTGTATCTTTCAGATTCTATTTTCGGTTCCCACTCCTTTGAAATGATACTCTCGAGGCAGGAGCTCGGGGACATGACCAATATGGCCAAGGAATGTGTTGTACGTATATTGAGGGAGATGGAGGAGTCGGGCGTTATTAAATCCGATTCATCAGGTATAAGGATACTCGACAGTGACAAGCTCAGGATGATTCTTGAAAAAGGTTAATGATATAGGGATAAAAACACTAATTAAATTTTTCTTATGATAAAGAGACTCAGGTTCCTGTTTTCTCCCTTCCTTATGGGAGTTCTTTTGATATTCTTTGCTGCTGCAATGGCCGCCGCCACCTTTCTTGAAAATGATTTCGGCAGCGGTACTGCTTTTGCCGTTATATATAATGCCTGGTGGTTTGAGCTAATCATTCTTCTTCTTGCCATAAATCTCATCGGGCAGATAGTGACTTTCAGGCTCTACAGGAAGGAGAAAATGACAATAATGCTTTTTCACCTTGCATTCATACTGATGATAGCAGGTGCAGCAATAACCAGGTACACCGGGTGGGAGGGCAGTATACATATCAGGGAAGGGGCAGAGCAGGACCTTATTTACCCTGAACAACAGGAGCTTGGTTATACAATCAGGGATGCCGGGGGCAGTCTGCTGGCTTCACATTCCGAACAGTTTGCACTTACCTCAGCCTCTGCTGATATATACCGTAAAAATGTAAGAACCGGAGATGACAGATGGGAGTTTGTCCTTGCCCGTGTCTTTCCCAATGCTGAAAGAAGTGTTGTTGAGGAGCCGGGAGGAGAACCAATGATATCGTTGCTTATTAACAGGGGAGGGGAACATTCGGGGACCATTATCCTTGAAAAAGGTGAGAACAGGACCGTTGAAGGCGTCAGTATAGCTTTTGAATCTGCCGATACTGCTGATATTGAGATCAGTTTTCGTTCAGGTGCCTTTTTTATGGTTGGTCCTGCCGGGGTATCTGCCGTCACCATGATGGAGAAGCAG
>JAVEZD010000203.1:0-3422 GCA_034003165.1 Bacteroidales bacterium
CCTTATTAGCCCGTTTTATATTATATTTGCCCCTATCTGGGAATTTCATGGATTTTGTAACAATCTTTGCCGTGGCCCTGGGCCTTTCATTTGACACTTTTGCTGTCTCTCTTTCTTACGGAGTGGTGAGAAGCAGTATCGTATTCAGGCAGGCTACCGGACTGGCTGTCGTTTTTGCCTTTTTTCAGGCAGGATTGCTTGTTGCGGGCTATTTTCTCGGGTCACTCATAAGCGATGCAGTACAGTCGGCCGACCACTGGATTGCACTTATACTTCTTTCATTTCTTGGAATAAGGATGATAGCCGAAGGCCTGGGCAGAAAAGAAGATGACAGTCCAAGAGATTACAGCAAACCCATTGAACTTGTTACTGCCGCTATCGGTACCAGCATCGATGCCTTTGCCGTCGGAATAAGTTTTGCCTTTCTTCAGATGAACATCTGGCTGTCTGGTATCATGACTGGCGCAGTGACCTTTGTTGCTTCCATGACGGCAATACGTATCGGCAAATCGGCCGGAAGCCGGATGGGGAAATGTGCTGAAGTGATAGGCGGGCTGATACTTGTTGCAATAGGAATAAAAATCTTCATAGAACATGTTTTTTCAGGAGGTTGAAAATCCTGTTACAGTGCTTCAACTTAAAGAAAGAATATAATACAAACAGATTCAGCTATTTTTCATTTAAACGGAAGCATCTGCCTTTCCCTGTCTGAGAACACTGCCATCTCAGTATAACCTGCTTCCCTCAGAAGGTTATAGGCTTCATCAAAATGCTGGGCAACCCTTGAGGGCATATGGGCATCAGAGTTGACACAGACCGGAACACCCTCTTCCCTGAAGATATGAAGAAACCTGCGGTCGGGGTAGAAATCGGCAAGCGCCTTGTTTCTTCCGTTGGTATTGACTTCATAGGCTACGTTGTGTTCCTTCATCGTAACAGCCAGCTTTCTGTACAATACTTCCTTCCCCTCAGGCTTCATATACCCGTAGATACGAATCAGATCAATATGAGCCATAATATCGAAAAGTCCTGAAGCGACAGCCTCCGAAACCTTTTCAAAATATGCACTGAAAAGGAGATCCGGATCTTTGCCGGCGTAAAAACCTGGACCAAGATCAACACTCTCATCACCCATATAGTGCACCGATCCGATAACATAATCGAGGCGTGCACCGTCAATAAAAGATCTTATCTCATCCTCCTTTCCACTGAAATAATCGACCTCCAGACCTGTTTTAACCCTTAGTCCCCGGGTCTTTTCCTTAAGCATTTTTATATGACTCATATAGGTGGGCAGAAGTGAAGGGTCCATACTCCATGAAGCCGGCTCGCTATGAAGCGTCAGATGCTCTGAAAATCCAATCTCATCAAGGTTTGAAGCCAGAGCCGCCGCCAGATAATCTTCCGGCCTGGCCTTGCCGTCACTATATACTGTATGCATATGATAGTCTGTTCTGTAAATCATAATCATTCCCTTTGACTGTCTGAAAGCTGCACTTACTGCAATATAAACTTATTTAAGCAACAAAAAAAAGGTGAAAGTGCTTAAATCAGGATCGAAAAATTTAAATTTGTAAAAAGCCGTGATGATGACAGATAAACCACGATACTGTATTTGTGAAAATTGTGAATTCAGAGAAGTAGTATTCTCAAGTCTTGAAGAAGATGCCGTGATAGAACTTTGCGAAAACAAGATGGAGCAATCTTTCAGGAAGGGAGAAGTAATCAATCATGAAGGGGAGAAGATCACGGATTTTAAATATCTGCGTTCGGGCCTTGTAAAACTATACAGCAGCGCTGAAAATGGTGATGAGCAGATAATCACCATTACAAGGCCTTTTGAATTCGTAAGTAACATGAGCATCTTTTCGGGCGACAAATATATGTACTCAGTATCTGCTCTGGAGGATTCTGTTGTATGTGCCGTGAAACTCGATTTTATAAAAGAGCTCTTCCTTAAAAACGGACACTTTGCCATGAACCTCCTTGCAAAGGTTTCGAAGATAAATGAAAAGATCATTACCCAGACTCTGGACCTGCGGCAGAAGAATCTTGCAGGTCGCGTAGCCTATGTGCTTCTTTACTTCTCAGAGGATATATACAGATCAAAGGTCTTTGACCTCCCTGTTTCGAGGAAGGAGATAGCCGATTATATTGCCATGAGTACTGCTAATGTAATCCGGACACTCTCTGATTTCAGGAGGGAAGGCCTTATCAGGGTCTTCAGTAAGACTATTGAAATAGTAGATATTGAAAAACTTAAGTTAATCTCTAAAAGAGGTTGATAATTAGATTATAAAGCCATTCTTCATCTTCATTCAGGCTACTCACCATTACCAGTTCTTTCCCTCCCTTTTCTTTAAAGAGATTCTTGTACTCATCTTCAATTTCAACAATCGTCTCGAGGCAGTCGGCCACGAAAGAGGGGGCGGTAATCAGGACTTTTTTCTTACCCGATACAGCAAGTTTCTCCAGCAACCCGGCAGTAAAGGGTCCTAACCATTTTCCCGACATGCCCGACTGAAAGGCTGTTGAATAGCTTCCTTCAGGGAGGTTCAGCCTGGCTGCCAGTATTCTGGTTGTTTCGTAGCAGCAGGCTTTGTAACAGTATGTACCATGAGCCGGCATAGATGAGGTACATATGCACGATTGTTCTTCATGGCCGGGATGAACTTTCTTTATATGCGAAAGGGGCAGACTGTGATATGAGAACAGAATATGATAGTAACCGGAGGGATCATATGATGAAATCCGGTCAGCAAAAGCATCTGAAAAGGCCGGGTTGGAATAAAACTGTTCAATGAACCTGATCTCAGGAAGTCCTTCCCCTTCCTTTGTGATTTTTTCAACATATCGTTTCACCGAACCGGTAGTTGATGAGGCATACTGTGGGAACAAAGGAATTATTAATACTGAACTGAACTGTCCTTTTTTTACCTCTTCCATCACCATATCAAGCGATGGGTTGCCATAACGCATGGCTCCCATAACCTGAAAACCATCTCCCAGCCTTTCCCCAAGCCGCATGACAACAGTCTCCATTACAGTCCTCAGCGGTGATCCCTGCTCATTCCACAGGAGCCGGTATTTCTTAGCTGATCGTGAAGCCCTGAAAGGAACTATAATAAGATTAACCAGTATCATACGAATGAGCCATGGAAGATCAATTACCATAGGATCGCTGAGAAACTCCCTGAGAAAACGGCGCACATCGCTAACCGATGGGGAATCGGGTGTACCGGTGTTTACAAGAACAATTGCCTTTTTCATCATATAATAATTGATTTTAATGGTCTGATGGAACCCACATGCAGGTGATTATTATAATATTGTGTTTTTGTATTCAAATACATGTGGGTTTCATCAGTATATAATTTTTATTTTAATGGTCTGATGGAACCCACATGTCTGAAAATTATATA
>JAVEZD010000204.1:0-3390 GCA_034003165.1 Bacteroidales bacterium
TATTATGAAACCCTGCTTCATACTACCGGAGCGGGGTTTAAAGTATTCCGTACAGGTAAGGAATTTGTTGAATTCATCAAAACTCCGGGGTCTGAATTTGACATGGTCATAATGGATTTTCTTGTTCCGTTAGTAAACGGTATTGATTGCATAAGGACTCTCCGCAAGGAGCACAAAAATGTTCCGGCTGTTATGATAACAGCCTACTCATCTGAGCAGACAAGGTCGGAAGCATTTATTGCCGGCTGCACCGAGTTTATTTTAAAGCCTGTGTACCCCGACAAAGTCTACAATCTCCTCGAGAAATATCTCCTTCAGGAGGTTAACAGTTATCACAATCATATGGCCTGACAGGCCATTTTTTTTTTAATTAGCCTGGCTCTTCCCCGCGTACCGTGCGTAGTATGATTCGATTCGGGCTGTTATCTCATCAGCGACTTCTTTTTCTCCGTTAAGAAGGCAGAAATTAGCCACCTTTGAGGTGTATTGTATGGCTGTCTGTATCTCGTAAGCTGCAGATGCAACCAGATAAGGAGTCTGCTTAAGGAAATAATCGAGTCTGTCGAAGTAATAACTGCTAAGGTCTCCTGACATCTCAAGGGCCTTTTCCTTCATACCTGCCATGAAATAAGCTTCTATAAGGTCGGGGACATAGGGGTCGTATGGTACTCTTTCGAGGGGCATAACCTCCATGCAGCGATCGAGAACCTCAGCAGCCTTTTCAAATTTCCCTTCTGATGCAAGTGCTTTGGCCAGACGTGCATAGCTGAGCCTGGCTTTGAGAACAATGAGTGTTCTGCGGTGATGGTAGTCGAGGTTTACGTCCTCATCGGCGGCTCCGCCCCATACGAATTTATTCATAAGGTTTTCGTACAGAATATCTGTTTCGACCCTTCCGTAGTCGACCCAGCTGTTATTCTCCGACCTTATCGGTACCAGCCGGAAAGCAATTCCTTCAAGCTGGAAATATTCCTCAAGTCCCATGGCATCGGCATGATAACCCGAGACGAAATAAATGGGCCGTTCCCATTCATTGTGTGCCAGAATGTCAAGAACCATAAGCTGGCTCTTGAGTATGGAGTTACCTGTAAGAGTGATATCAATATAGGGTACTATCTTATCCGCATCTTCAGGCTTTACGGTTCCTGAAGCAATCACCCGGGCTGAATCGACAGGTATCCTGATAGTTCTTGAAGGTATGATGTCGAGGATCTCTTCGGCTGAAACCCTCACTTTGGTTGCCTGGTTATCGCTTTTTACCCATTCGATAATGGTCTTTATATCGACCGGATCTTTTGTTTTCTCGACAATAAACACCTGGTTGTTCACTCCGTCGTAGTACTTCTGAACCGGAAGGCTTACAGGCAGTGGCTCCGACTCATAGGTCTTCCATTTCATCTGGTTTATATACCAGTCTGTATTAAGGAGCATCAGATTAGAGACCCTGACATCGGTTCTCATACCCTCTACTTCCTGAGCGTACCACAGTGGGAAGGTATCGTTATCTCCATTGGTAAAGAGGATGGCTCCCGGTGCACAGGAGTTGAGGTAGTTGAAAGCCACGTCGCGTGTCAGGTATCGTCCCGAACGGTCGTGGTCGTCCCAGTTCTCAGCACCCATAACAACGGGTACGGCAAAAAGGCACAGTAGTCCCGCAGCCAGGGCCGCAGTCTTTTCGCCGGTGAGTTTAGACAATGCCCCGAAAAGGGCAAGTACGCCCAGCCCTATCCATACAGCAAAGAAATAAAACGATCCGGTATAGGCATAGTCCCTTTCCCTTGGCTGGTTGGGATACTGGTTAAGGTAAAAGACGATAGCCAATCCCGTCATCACGAAAAGAAGGAAGATGATCCACCAGTTTCTGTTGTCGCGGTTAAGATGATAAAAGAATCCTGCAAAGCCCAGGATAAAAGGCAAAAGGTAATATTTGTTCCGTGAGGTATCCGTTCCCAGGTCGCCCGGCAGATCAGAGCTTCCTGTCCTTGGTTCGTCCAGGAAGCTGAGGCCTGTTATCCAGTTACCGTTAATACCTCCTCCCGTCCCCTGTGTATCATTCTGTTTTCCCGCGAAGTTCCACATGAAGTACCTGAAATACATGTAACCGAACTGATAGGAGAACATGAAACGCAGGTTCTCTCCGAAACGTGGTCTTCTGATTACTTCCCTGTTTCCCGACTGGTTGGTAACCTGAACAGGGGTTCCTCTTACCTTTCCCCATTCCTCATAAACCTGAATATGATCGCTCTGATCGCTCCACATCCTGGGGAACAGTGTCAGAAAACGTTCATCGTACACTCTTTCAAGGTTTCGGCTGCTTATTATGTATCTTCCATTCTCATATACATATTTGGGTTTACCATAGCTGTAATCAAGAACCGGGGCATTATAATACTGTCCGTGTACAAGAGGACGCTGTCCGTACTGCTCGCGGTTGAGGAAATAAAGTAGACTGAAGGGGTTGTCGGGACTGTTCTCATTAAGAGGAGGGTTTGCCGAAGCCCTGATTACTATAATAGCCTGAGTCGAATATCCTATAAGAACCACTGCCACTGCTGTTAGAGCCGTGTTTAGTACTTTCCTGCTGACTCCTGAGATATACCAGATCACGCCTGCTGTTATAAGCAGCATAATCAGGTTAAGCAGGAAGGAACCTGAAATGACCCAGATCCCTGAAGCCAGGAATGCTCCTATGGCAAGCGATCCGAATCTGACTCTGCTTACCGATACCAGGGAAGTTCTTATTGCAGCCGCGAAGAATACTGCTATAAGCAGCGCATGGAATATCATCCCGCTGTTTCGCGGCATCCCCATTGAGTTTACAAACATCAGTTCGAACCACGATGATATTGTAACGGCTCCCGGCATGATCCCATACATGAGAAGGGCAAGAATGATAAGCGATAAGGCAATTGAAAAGGCAAAACCCTTCCATGTGAACCGGAACTTTCTGAAATAATATACCAGGACGATGGCCGGCAGGGCGAGCAGGTTCAGGAGGTGTACCCCGATCGACAGTCCCATGAGAAATGCTATGAGAACAAGCCAGCGGTCGGCATACTCTTCATCGGCAACATCCTCCCATTTCAGGATTGCCCAGAAGACAAGGGCTGTAAAAAGAGACGATGTGGCATATACCTCTCCTTCGACGGCTGAAAACCAGAATGAATCTGAGAAGGTGAAAGCCAGGGCACCTACAGCTCCAGCTGCAATGACGGCAATTATCCGGGCGGTAGTAAACTCCTGTTCAGCAGTAATGAGCATCTTTCTGGCCAGATGTGTTATTGTCCAGAAAAGAAACAGAATGGTAAAAGCACTTACAAGTGCCGACATGGCATTAACCATTGCGGCAACGGCTGAAGTATCGCTTCCGGCAAAGAGTGTGAAAAACCT
>JAVEZD010000205.1:0-3369 GCA_034003165.1 Bacteroidales bacterium
TCGGGCAATAACCTTGGACTGACGAAGGTCATCATAACTCCCGACATATTCAACAACTACGACAGTGATGTGGGCATAGGCAGGGCCGAAGCCATCTTCCCCATTTACAAGGATGAGGAAGGGGTCATCTGGACCGGGATAAGGGGGAGGAACAGTGTGCTGCTTATAAAGCCCGACGGAAGCACGGGCACCACATGTGAGCTGGACGAGAAGACCAGGCTGGCCTCGGGACATCTGAGGATCATAAAACCCGATTTGAACGGGCTGTGGCTGGGATATTCAAACGAGCTGCTTATGTACTACGACAGGCATACTAAGAGATATACAAGGCATTATACGGGATCAGCTTCCTACCAGGCTATTGATGTAAAGCAGGATAGAGTGATGATTATTGCCGACAGGCAGAGGGTTTTCAAATACTTTCCTGAGGAGCCTATCACCGAGACCATATGGGATAATGACGGGAAGCCCTTTCCACCGATATACTGTTTCTGTCCCAACAACAAGGGAATACTGTGGGCCGGTTCCTTCGAAAGCAACCTTATAAAAATTGACATAGTCAACAGGAGGGCCGAGACCATTCAGCTTACAGAAAAAGGCTATAACATAGAAGGCATTTGCGAAGGTGACAGGAACGACCTGTGGATAGCCCTGCTTGGCGGTGGGGTATGCAGGTACAACACCATCACAGGGGAGACGCAGTTCTTCACCACAGCTGAAGGACTGTCGAACAACACCACCTATTCGGTGCTTAAGGACAGGAACGGGAAGATATGGGTATCGACCAACAACGGTATCTCGAGAATAGACCCGCTGACAGGATTCATAAGGATCTTCAACCAGAACGACGGACTCAACATCATCGAGTTCAACTCCGACGCTTCCTTCATCTCCGATGACGGACTCTTTTACTTCGGAGGTATGGGAGGCATAGCAGAGTTTGTACCAGACAGCATTGAACTGAGGGAAAAGAGAGACTTCAGGCAGAAGCCCATACTCACCGACTTTATCGTCTCGGGGGTCAGCAAGCCTATTGACGGCTATCTCAACAAGGCTGACCGGATAGTGCTTGACAAGGGAGAGGATAACTTCCACCTTAAAATATCCTCGACTGACTTCCTTAACACCGAGAAGACAGGGTTCAGGTACAGGCTCGGTGGTGTTGACAGGGGCTGGGTTGAGACGGACTGGCAGAACAGGAACATCAACTATTCCAACCTGGCTCCGGGAGAGTATCAACTGGATATCCAGACCACTGACCATGAGAGCGACTGGAGCGAGACAAGGAGTCTGATCATCGTTGTACAGCCGCTTTTCTGGGAGACCCGCCTCTTCAGGCTGGGATTGCCTGTGCTGTTTATTGTTATCATACTGGCTATGATCAACCTCTATGTGGGACAGATACGGCAGAAGGAACATCAGAAGCAGAACAGTCTGAGGCTGCAATCGCTGAGGGGACAGATGAACCCTCATTTCATATTCAACTCCCTCAACTCAATAAACTACTTCATCTCGAGCAACGACAAGCTGTCGGCCAACAGGTATATAGCCGACTTCTCGAAGCTCATCAGGACCATACTCACGAACCTCAACAAGGATCTGATCCCCCTTGAGCAGGAGACAGAGTTTATAACCGACTACCTTAAGATAGAGCACCTGCGCTTTGGTGATAAGTTCGACTACACTATCAACGTAGACAGGGGTATCGATGCTTCGGTACTCCTTATGGCGCCGGGGATGATACAGCCATTTATTGAAAACGCCATATGGCACGGGATCAGGGGCATCGAGGACAGGAAATGCCTCATTGAGATAAGCATCACTATGAAAGAGAAACATCTGGAAGCTATGATAAGTGATGACGGGGCAGGGAGAAAGGCATCTGAAGCCATAAACCCCGGAAAGAACCATTTCAAGTCGAGGGGCATAGCCATCGTTGAGGAAAGGCTTAAGATCATGAACAACCTCTTCGGTACCAACTGCAGGTTCAGCATAAGCGACCTGTATCCTGACAGGGAACAGACAGGCACGAAGGTGATCGTGGAGATACCGTTTGTGCAGGCTGACAGGACGGATGCAGAGGATAGTGATAATCAAACTGAGGCATGAGCTTATCAGGAGGCCGGGCAGGTATCTGAAAACAGTGGGAAGAGATGGAAAAAATAAAATATTTAAATAAGTATTATCATTGTTTAAGAAGTATTAATTAACTATTTTTAACTGAATCAGTCCGGGAACCGGTCAGGAAGCTGAATGAAAAACCTTGTATGCTGAAGACAATAGTAATAGACGATGAGAAGCTCTCGAGGGAGGTTCTCTGCAACTACCTTAAGGAGTATTGTCCCGATGTTGAGGTAGTGGCAACCGCCTCCTCGGTTATGGGAGCTTACAAGGCCATCATGAAGCACCTTCCCGACTTCATCTTCCTTGATGTTGAGATTACTGATGGAAAGGGCTTTGACCTGCTGACCCTTTTTGACCGTATTGACTTCAGGATCATCTTTGTAACGGCTTATTCGGAATATGCTGTCAAGGCCTTCAGGGTAAGTGCCATCGACTACCTGCTTAAGCCTGTTAAGATTGACGAGCTTAAGGATGCCGTTGAGAGGGTGAAGCTGCTTAACAGCTCGTCGGAGGGTTCGGCCAACCTGTCGGCTCTTATTGACAACCTGAAAGGCGGTCCCGGCATGCCCCCCACCCTTGTCATACCCCACCTGAAGGGCTTTGAGGTTCTGAAGATACCCGAGATAATAATGTGTCATGCCGAAGGCTACTGCACCGATTTCTTTATGACGGGTAACAGGAAGGTCACCAGCTCAAAGAACCTCAAGCATTTTGAGTCACTGCTAGCGGATCATAACTTCATAAGGGTTCATAACAGCTACCTTGTCAACATAAACCATGTATCGGGTTATTCGAAGCAGGGAGAGGTCATCCTTTCCGAGGGAAACAAGGCCAACCTGGGGGATTCGTACAAGAATGCCTTTGTAAAGAGGTTCATAAAGAAATAATCATCTGTCATAGTAAAGGAGAATGTTTTTCCAGGCAGGAAGCCCGGGAATCATATTCATTTTATCCTTTTCTGCGCCGGCATGCTTAAAATATGGATTTACCGGCCGGAGAGAAGGCTTGATAAAGCATGAAAAGGGCTGTTTTCAGGGTTAAAAAGGGGCTTAAATAAAGCATTCATTAGTTTAATCAGGGGGCAGGTTAGTTCGTAGCCGGGGCATATAGGATGGACGGATAATTGATGATTTTTAACAATCCGGATAGCTATATTTGCTCACAGATCAGGAAAAATAGTTTGGATTCGTAAGGTAGAAGAAGAAACAAACAAAAAGCGAAGATTTAAGATTTTCCCCTGCTCGT
>JAVEZD010000206.1:0-3336 GCA_034003165.1 Bacteroidales bacterium
ATGATCCTTATGCCAAGGGCTGACAGGTTGAGGGCTATATCGTTCTCGAGCGATTTGATGCGGGCAAGCCTTACACCACGCTCGGGGACCAGCTCGTAGAGAGTGACAGTGGGGCCGACGGTGGCTGAGATATGTTTTATACTTATCTTATGGTCGCCGAGGGTCTTGATTATGTTTTCCTTGTTCTCGAAGACCTCGGTGTTGTCGAAGGCACTTTCCGACTTGTGTTCCCTGAGTATTGACACGGGAGGGAACTTATAGTGTGAGAGGTCGAGCCTGGGGTCGTAGTTCTCAAGCATCCTGTCGACAATATGGTCGGGTATTATCTCTCCCGGATCGGGTTTGTTTATGTTAAGCGGTATTCCCTCCTGTTCAGTGACGGGCTCCGGTTGCCTGCCTATCTCGTGTATGATGGAGCCTCTGCCTGTAAGAGGATTTTCCCTGACTGTCACGCCTTCAGCGTCTTCTCCTGCGGCATGTCTGACAGTGAAATGAGGATCACCTGCTGTATGATGGTGGTCATCATCATCTTCGTGGTTACCGTCGTCTTTAACGGCATAGCCACTAACAGGCTCAGTGTCTTTGTCTTTTGTTGTATCCGTGGCATCAGCGGCATCTGTCGCATTTGTCCTGTCTTTTCCAAACAGTCCAGTTGCCGATGCAGGCATCCTTACCCTGAATGATTCAGGTTTGAAATGAAGGGCAAAGATAAGGTAGGATACTGTAAGAAAGAGAAGTATGACACCTGTCCCGATCTTACCCATGAAAGCATTGAGCCAGCGTGTTATCTCATAGCCCTGGGCACCGCCGGGACCGCTCATCAGGTAGCCGTCGTGACTGCCAAAGATAAAGCCGAGGATGAGTGATGACAGGATAGCTGCCAGGGCAAACCTTGTTATCAGCCTTCCGGGCTTTAGTCCCGGGAAATTAAGAAGCGACAGTCCTGCCGCCCCTATAATAAGAGGTATAAAGAAAGCACCCAGTCCGAAGCCGTAACCAATGATCATCTTTGCCAGCCAGAAGCCGCTTTTGCCGGACCAGTTTTTTACTTTGAGTTCGGCGCCTGAGACAATGTCTGTATCGGCGATGCTGAGGTCGGTTTTCCACCACAGCAGGTAAGCTATGCAGGCAATAAGGAGATAGAGGGCAAACCCGGTGATGAGAATGCCGAATACGAATTTTACCCTCTCATCGGTGATGAAAGGCTTTGACCGTGAAGCACCTTTCGGGCTTTTCTTACCTGATTCTTCTTTTTTCATATAACAGATAAACGAAACAATTACCCTCAGGGTATAGGCACATCTGATTTTTCAGAAAGCAACGCAAAGTTAATAATTTTGGTCCAACCTGAACTCCCGGGAATAATTTTATAATTAACAGGTTGTAACGTGGTTAAAGACTGATCATACGCGAGATGAAGCGGTTGATGTCGTCCCTGGATATTCTTGAGAACTTCTCCCTGCGGCTGAATCTGTCGTCGGCAATGGTCTTGCTGTACACGTTCTCAGCCATGAAATGAAGTTCGGAGCCACCTATTATAAAAACAAAGCTCATAAGTACTCCGTCGATATCCCTGTAAGGTGTTGAAATATTCGGGTTTTCCACATCGATACCGGTAGTATACCAGATGTCATATACCTTTGAGGGGTCGCCAGGGAAACTTACACGGGCATTTTTACAGAGGTATCCGCATATCTCCCTTGTGCTGTCGGTCTTAAGTATTTCCATACCCTGCATGGCATCGAAGCCGGGGTGGATCTCGCCGGGCTCTGCGGCATAGAAATATTTAAGAGTGAAGATGCTTATATAGGTGTCGAAGATCTCTTCGGAAGGATTTGACAGGTTGACGATACCCGAGTTTCCGAAAGGGGATATGATCTCGAAGAGTATATTGTCTTCCTTAAAGGTGACTATGAGATCTTTGGGCATGATCTCCCTGGGAACCGGACTTGTATTGCCGTTATATGTTATAGAGTAATGAATCTCGCCCTCGCTGATATCGCCGTCTGATTTGTTTTTGCATGAACCGGCAGCTGCAAAAACCACCACAACCAACAACCCGTAGATAAATCTCACAAATGTCTTAATTAAGGATCAGGTAAATGTAGTGTTTTTTTTATAAAAACCACAGGCCTCAGATGATTTGCAGGCAGGTCGTAACAGTGATGAAATGCGCCGGGGAGCCGTGAAAGGTATTTTGTTATTGATGCCGCCTTAAGGGCAGGAGCATTTATGCTATTGAAATATTTTATAATTTTACCCGTGTTTATATAATTTAATTCTTTACAGTCATGCCTGTCAATCTTCGCAACCGCAGCTTTCTCAAGCTACTCGATTTCAAACCTGAAGAGATAAAGTTTCTTCTCGACCTTTCCATTGAACTTAAAAGGGCCAAATATTCCGGTACCGAACAGCCCCGGCTAAAGGGTAAGAACATAGCTCTTATTTTTGAAAAGTCATCCACACGTACAAGGTGTGCCTTTGAGGTTGCTGCTCTTGACCAGGGTGCACATGTAACATATATTGGTCCCAGTGGTTCCCAGATAGGGCAGAAGGAGTCGATGAAGGATACGGCAAGGGTTCTGGGACGTATGTTTGATGGTATTGAATACCGCGGTTATGGTCAGGCCATTGTTGAAGAGCTGGCCCGGCATGCCGGTGTGCCGGTATGGAACGGCCTCACCAACGAGTTTCATCCCACACAGATACTGGCTGATTTCATGACTATGATGGAACATTCGCGGAAGCCTCTTAATGAAATCTCTTTCTGTTATCTGGGCGACGCCCGTTACAACATGGGCAACTCACTTATGGTTGGTGCCGCTAAGATGGGGATGGACTTCCGTTCTGCAGCCCCGCGTGAATTCCAGCAGGGCAGTGAGCTGGTTGCCACCTGTCGTGAGATAGCTGCTACGACGGGAGCAAATATAATGGTTACTGATAATGTTGAAGAAGCCGTCAGGGGCGTTGATTTTCTGTATACCGACGTATGGGTGTCGATGGGTGAGCCAGCCTCGGTATGGGATGAGAGGATAAGGTTACTTAAACCATACCAGGTAAATATGGATGTCATAGGTCTTACAGGTAATCCTGATGTTAAGTTTCTGCATTGTCTGCCTGCTTTCCACAACAGGGAGACAATAACGGGGGAGGAGATATATCAGAAATATGGTCTCGACGGGATGGAAGTCACTGAAGATGTGTTTGAGTCGGCCCATTCGATAGTCTTTGACGAGGCAGAGAACCGTCTCCATACCATTAAGGCCGTGATGGTGGCTTCGCTTGGGTAGAAAAAGGCATGAGCCTCTCCGGGAGGCTGTGCCTGGATGATACCAG
>JAVEZD010000207.1:0-3278 GCA_034003165.1 Bacteroidales bacterium
CCAGTCCGTAGTCAGAGCATCCGAAAATACATTTGACCCTTACCCACCGGGCAACTACTATATCCTTAGGATCTATCCACCTGAAATCAGAAAAATCGTAATCGCTTAAAATTGATTCTATTTTTGCTCTGGATGACATTTTATTTTTTTTAAGAATTGGCTATGAGAAATGAACTGATTGCTCTTCTTTTTCATGATCGGGATTATCACATATTTCATTGTCCGCTGAGGGCTCCGGCAAACCACAGGATTGGGGCCTGTCCGTGAAGATCTCCTGTTACTCTTGGTCTGGTGAGATAAAACTCCATGTCTTTACTTTGTCCGGTACCAACACAGACCTCCCTGATTTTACCATCCTCATTTATGTATCCGGTAAGTGCATTCCAGGCTTTGAGATATGCAGTTGTATATGGTTCCTTTGGTAACAAACCTTTCTTTACTCCCAGCGACATTGCAAATCCGAACATTGCTGTTGATGATGTTTCCCTGAACGACCCGGGATTATCAATCAGTTGCCCCCACATCCCGACTTCATCCTGATTTTCGAGAAGGGTCTTCATCATCTTATTATAGGCATTCAGTATTGAGTGGTAATGGGGATTCTCTTCTGGCAGAACGGAAAGCAGTTCAGCAAAACCTGCAGCGACCCAGCCATTACCCCTCCCCCAGAAGAAAGGGGCGTCTGTTCCGTGAAAAAACAAACCATTGGGTTGCTGAAGTTTCCTGACGTATGAATCAACTTCCAATGCAGCCCTTTCCAGGTAGATCATATCGCCTGTTGCCCTGTAAGCCTGAACCTGAAGGCTACCGATCATATATATATCATCGATCCAGTACCTTGTCTGCGACGTTAGTCCGTCAGGAAGTGGATCCTTCCACTGACCATCTGCAAAAAAAAGTCCCTGCCTCAGATATCCTGTATCTTTTGTCTGAATGAAAACCTCAAGTGGCAGGATTCCGTAAACATTAACATCCACATGATTGGCTGTGTTTGGTATTTTTTCGGATGTAACACGCTCATAACGGGTTATAAGGTCATCCATAGTTTTTCCATCCCCTGTCATTCCGCAGAATTTTATTGCCCCGTATGCCGCACATACCTCTGCATAATGGACAGCCGTCACCGTGGGAGTCTGGTACATCATAAATCCGGGTCGGGATAAAAGATCGCTTATAACAAGTTTTGCTATGGTAGCGGGGTCCCTTTCCGGAACCTGTGACCAGGCAGGCAGGATAGTGAGGGACAGCAACAGGGTTAAAGAAACGATTGCAGCAGCAGATTGGTATTTCATGGTTCAGGTTTGATTGGATGTAACATTATTTCCGGTTCCGGGCTTCATGCCGGTTCGACAAAATCATCGACAGTATGATCAGTATCATTGCAGCTATACCAAGGAAGGATCCGAGGTTGGGCCGGGAAAAAAGATTGCTGTAATCCAGTAAAAAAAGATGAATAATAATAAGGGCAACAGAAAGGAAGATAATAATCAGTCTGAATTTGAACATAAGTCTTATTATATCATTATAAAAAAAAGCCTTTCAATAGTCTCAATCCGGAATTTTTTAAGTTCAAAAAATAATATACAAGTTAAAAAATCTACACGAATTAGCCGGTCTTTTCGCATTCAACAACAAAATCCTTTGAGGAGCGGTTGATGGGATTGCCCAGATAATCGCCCATAATCCGGTATTTCCCGAACTTTGAGCGTTCAATAAGGTGTTCAAGTTCGAACCTGAAGTAGTAGCGAAGTCTTGTATGCCAGTCGTCCGATTTCCTGCCCTCATCCTCATCCCATTCGAGGTGAAAATGTATGTTTATAATCTGGTTAAAGGTATCCGGAAGAGTTGATATAACCCTTTTCAGCCTTTTCCCCTGCATGTATTCACCATCAAAATCTGTAACCCTGTCGAGACCATTGATCAGGGGTTTCAGGTCGGGTACGAAGGTATCAAAGATAAATCTTCCTCCGGGATTGAGATGGTTGAAGACATTGTCGAGGGCTTTCATCTGGTCTGCCTTATCAATAAGATGCATCATCACCCTGAAGGGAGCAATTATAAGGTCAAACCTGAAGTCAAAACCAAAAGATACTATGTCCTGAATTGATACCCTGAACTCCTGATCCGGAGGAATCTTAGTCACCAGTACATCGAGCATGGCCCGGCTGATATCAATCGCGTAAATATCGGCACCACTGTTAAGGGCTGCAGAAAAAAATCTTCCTGTGCCGGCGCCTATCTCAAGTACCTTTCCCCTGCATTTTTTTATTTCTCCCAGGAAAAACTCATTATCCACAGTATCTCTGTGAAAATGGTACAGGGTGTCGTAGAATCTTGCAAATGATTCAGGATAAACAGATTCCATGGTCTTAAATTAATTAGTGGCTCCCAGAGGGGATGATAAAGTAAAGTTAAGATGTTTATAGTTAAAAAAACGTTTCCAGGCACCAACAATGGTTTCCGGTCAACAATTTTCCGGATTTTGTTGTTATATTGAATGCCTGAAACAATAAAACATAAGATATGACAGACTTTGAATTCTACAATCCAGTAAAGATTTTTTTCGGGAAAGACCAGCTGGGAAAGCTCAGCTCCCATATCCCTGCGGATAAAAAGGTGATGATTATTTATGGCGGCGGAAGCATTATCAGGACAGGTCTTTATGATAAGGTTAAAGAGGTGCTGAAGGGGTACCAGACAGTTGATTTCGGTGGTATTGAACCCAATCCGCTTTATGAGACGGCTATGAAGGCCGTTGAGCTTGTAAAAAAAGAAAAAGTTGATTTTCTGCTTGCCGTTGGAGGCGGATCAGTGCTTGATGCCACCAAGTTCATAGGAGCTGCTGCTCTTTTTGGAGAAGGGGATCCCTGGGACATTCTTTCAAAGAAAACACCTGTTACGGCTTCTCTTCCTTTTGGAACAATCCTCACTCTTCCTGCCACGGGCAGTGAGATGAACAAGACGGCTGTCATAAGCAGAGATTCGACTAACGAGAAGTTCTCCTTTGCTTCTCCCTGGTCGTTTCCACAGTTCTCGGTTCTCATGCCTGAACTGGCAGGTACTCTTCCACGGAAGCAGGTTGCCAACGGTGTTGTCGATGCTTTTATTCATGTCATTGAACAATATCTCACCTATCCGGCGAATGCACCTTTGCAGGACAGGTTTGCGGAGGGTATTCTTCTCACACTTATAGAAACCGGGCCGGTGGTCTATGCCAACCCTGCCGATTACGATGCAATGGCTAACCTCATGTGGAGTGCAACGATGGCTCTGAACGG
>JAVEZD010000208.1:0-3276 GCA_034003165.1 Bacteroidales bacterium
CGAAAATGTAATACTGGGAGCCGGAATTGATTATAAAAGACTTAAACCCCGCACCTTTGTTACTTCACCTTCAAATGGCAGTGAGAAAACTAAGACCAATGCTCATGTCGATTGTGCTGCACTTTTATTGTACGGACAATATAAATCAGGCAGGTTTTCAATCAGTGGTAAAACAATCTGGTCTTCAAATACAAGCGAGAGCCTGATGACAGGTGCCTTTGCAACAGTTTCACGCGATTCGCTTACAGGTCATGAAGAATATACCCCTTTCAGGCATTTCTTTGCATGGGGGAATATCAGCTATGGTGGCAGGATAAAGGGCAGCCTATTTGCCGGATATTTAAAAAATCTCGGAACTTCCAGGAACTTTTTACCTCACTCAACAGGTTCTCCATCAGTTTACGGTTTAGGGGAAAGTATCGGACAAATGGTACGAATAACACCTACTGTTTCTTATACATCAGGGAAAACAATTTTAGCATTTGAAATGGAACATAACATTACTCAATATGGTGCAATCGATAATAATGATAAAGGGAAAATAATTAATACTAAAAATGTAACGGGGACAAGGTTGCAGGCAACATTGTTATATAATTTTTAGGTTGACTGACTCGTCCTGAAAAAAGTTTACACACTTTCTTCTTCTTCCCTGAACAATCTTTAAAAATATTGCTCAGAAGTTATTCAAAAAAAAAGCTATTTTTAAGAACATTTTAAATCTACATAATATGAGCAGAAAACTACTTTTTACATTCATCCTGTCTGTTGTCTCTCTTCTATATGTTACTGCCCAGCAGGCACATATTAACCTGGATTGGGACCCTCAGAAGAATAAGGAAAACCTTGTTCCCTTTTCTGCCAATGTAATTTCACCTGATGTTTTTGATGATAATACTGTCATCTTCAGACTGAAAGCGCCAGACGTGTCAAAAGTACTTCTTACAGGAACAATGTTCGTGGGAGAAGAGGCAGGCAAACAGGTTCCGTTTACAAAAGACAATGATGGTCTCTGGACACTTAAGATCGGCCCGCTGGTTCCTGATATATATCTTTATTATTTTATAATTGACGGAGTGAAAGTGGTAGATCCGAATAACAGCTTTGCAGGCTTCGCAGCTATGCCTCCGTTCAGCATGCTGTTTGTTCATGGTGACGGACCAGCATTCTATGATGTAAAAAATGTTCCCCACGGGGCTATCACAACTCATTTTTATCACTCTGATGTCACCAATGGTGAAAGGGAAATGCTTGTTTATACTCCTCCGGGATATGATAACACGAAGAAATATCCCACTCTTTACCTGCTGGGAGGATCCGGCGACCTGGCCCAGACCTGGTATATGCACGGACAGGCAAATTTCATTATGGACAATCTGCTTGCTGAAGGGAAAGCAGTACCGATGATTATTGTAATGCCTAACAACCAGATGATCCACCGGTCGCATCCAAAGCATACTGATCTGACATTCATTCTTATCGAGAGAGAATTCAAAGAGGAGATAATTCCTTTTGTTGAAAGTCATTACAGTGTAATCAGTAACAGGCACGGCCGGGCAATTAGCGGCTTGTCAATGGGTGGGCGACATGCACAGTATGTGGGTTTGAACAACCTTGACCTTTTTGCATCAATAGGCATTCTCAGTGCAGCTATACCGGTCGACCAGACTCCGGCTCTGAAGGATCCCGAAATAAATTCCAGACTTGATTATCTTTTTGTCGGGGCCGGGACTTATGAAACAAGACCGGGAGCAAGACACGAGGTACTACATAATGACCTGGTCAGACTCAACGTAAAACATGAGTATTATATTGGCTCAAGAGGTGCTCATGATCTTATAACATGGAGACACCTTCTCTATTACCGTTTCTATCCGAATCTTTTCAGGAATATGACAACAGAACGTTAAGAATTATTATTTGTATAGTGTCTTCACGCTTCGCGCTCAAACTCATGCTTTCTTCCTGATTGCTATGTTGTTTCCAGTCATTTTTTTAAAGTGACAATCATTAAAACAGGATTATCATTCTCATCCAGACTGTTTGCCAGTTTAATAAGATTATCCTTTTTGTCCCGGGCAGGGAGTGAATTTCCCTTAAAATCATCTGAAGCAACAAGGCTTTTCAAACTGAATGGATGAATAAATCCGGCAAGAAATTCTTTATCACCTTCTTCAAAACTTACTTCAGGCGAAAATTCCAGCCCGCCATCCAGGTCATTGACAATACCTCCTGTTTCATCCTTACTTATCTTAAAAGAACACGTTGATGTTTTGAGGGATCTTTTATCGATGAAAACATACCAGAATTTGCCCTTGAAATTATAATGGCAAACCAGGTAGTTCTCAGTCTCAATAAAAAAATGAGGTGAAAAATATTCCAGAAGCCGTTCCGGCAAATCCAGGGTCACAGGAATGTCCTCCTTCGGTTTTCTGTGGTCTCCAGGCGTAAGGATGTAATTAAAGGCGAAAGTAAAATCAGGTTTGATGGAAAATATTGTATCGTTGTAATCGACCCAGTATGAAAGATTCCCGTTAAACATCCATGTGCCTCCATTTGATCCTATTCTTGTTTCAAATGATGGTGTTGAGTTGGTTTTTCCGGAAACAACATGCCCCAGGGTATCAGTAATTTTCCATAGGGTGGCTGACCGGGCTCCACGACTTGTTACCGGGACAAACAGGTAAGCTTCGTTAAATAACTCAATTGCACTGAACCTGATATCCGGATCCTGAAGCTTGAACTCCCTCAGATAGCCTCCGGTTGTATCATATACCATTATGGTATTTAGCTTTCCGTTAATATAGATCCTGTTGTTCTGTTCATCAACAGCAAAATTACTACCCGAAAGATATTCCTCCGGCCCCCTTCCCACCTTTCCTATCATGACAGGATTATCACCGCTTCGATTGAATCTGATAAGCTGCTGAATACCATTGCCTTCTCCTCCATTACTCTCATCGGAAACAAGATATATTGCCTTTGGACTGATTTTTAAACCTCGGACAACGCCGATTTTTATTTTATCAGACAATGGAATATAACTGACATCATCAGCAAAAGAGCCAAGAGTCAGGGTGTTATCTTCAACTGTCCGGGGATCTATGTGGATGACTCCATTTATAACCTGATCTTCAGAGATATTGTTCTCTTCTTTCGCTTCCCGCTTAATCTTCCCTGTACATGAAACAAATACAAACAGAAATATAGGCAACCATCCGGATCTTACTATGAATTTCATAAATTTCATACCCTTAACATAACAATTATTTTCGC
>JAVEZD010000209.1:0-3264 GCA_034003165.1 Bacteroidales bacterium
CTTCGTAATACCAGTTTACAATAAGCTGGTTATCATTTAACCTGACCTGCATGAGTTTTCTAACAGCTGATATTATAAGCGGACTTTTAATTGCTTCAAGATATTCAATATGAAGGCTGAGTGTTGTTACTCCGGCGGGATCGCTGATGTAGTCATTGACCCAATCCAATAAATAACCTGATTCCCTGGTGCTACCGTTCCCCATAAAACGTCCGCTGATCGTTATCTGGCCATCATGGCCGACTGTGATCCCTGGTGTTTCCCCTGTTGCTGCAATATGTAATCCCCCCGTCTTCATCACTCCAGATTTATACCGGTCCCCTTACCGGATTTCCATGCAATTATACGTACAACGCGCATGAATTCCTCAGGACAGGCGACTGATTTTGATCAAATGGGGAAATGAAGGGACAAAGCGGGGATCTTAAGGGATAAAGCGGTTCAGCATCCTACGGAACAATCAGATATATTTTCCGTAGGCTTTTATCTCTTCTTCGAGCCTTGAAGCCAGAAAACTATTACCCTTCTTAAGGGCATGCAGAATAAGTCTTGATTCCTCCCTGTAGTCTTCTTTTTTTCTACGGCTCCAGGCATGAGGAGGAATCTGCAGGTTTGTTATCCTGTCGGCCAGCTTGACGGCCCAGACCTCTGTTCTCTGTTCCTTTATCCTGCCCAGGCTGTCGATGGTTTGAATCTCCACCGGGAGCTTTTCATCCTTCGACAGTGCAAGGACTGCCAGGGCAATATCTCTGCCGAATCTCTCAGCGAGTTCATCGAAGGTGACGGAAGTATCTTCAAGAAGATCATGAAGAAGAGCAACCCTTAAAGCAAAATCGAGATCAAAATCGTCTCCTGAGTGAGGAGCAGCTATCATGATCTCCATTGCCACGTTACTTAGATGTACCACATAGGGAAGCCTGGTCCCCTTAACCTTTTGTCTCTTCTCAAGGTGCCGGGCTGTAGCAAACTTTATAGCCTCCTGATAATGAGCCTGAATTTCCATTCCCGATTTTTCCTTAAATATACCAATTTTTATCCATTTTGGGCAGGAATCAGGCTTCTGAAAAATGGATCTTTTCCCAATTTATGTCAGGAGGGATCATGACAGCCCGATAAACTAATAACCTGTACCCCGATAGTGTGATATTTCAAAAAACATCACCATCCGGGAGTGAAGCTGAGTCCGAACTGAGCATTTTTAAGTCCCCCGTTCTGCAGTGGTATTGCATAATATGGTTCAATAACCATATAACCAAGCAGGTTGACCCTCAGTGAGGCACCCGTGCTAAAGACAGGATATCTTACCTCTCCCGAGTCGGCCATTACATGTCTGTCTGTTACAACCGTGCTGCTGCTGTTCCAGGCAAGGCCCGAGTCGAAGAAGAGATTAAGGTCTATAAGAAACCATTTTGATTTGATGGCTGCCAGCCTTTCCGGACCCGACAAGGGGAACCTCAGTTCGGCATTGGCAACAGCCACCCTGCTTCCTGTAAGCACTGATATATTGAAACGGTTGAAATCGCTTACCGCTGTATTTGTATAGGATATATTGTTATAGCCTCTTATAAGCCATGGGTAACCAATGTAGATCGGAGGCAGGATTCCGTTCTCGGCATCTTTGCCAAGCATGGCGAGGTTGTAAAACCTGAATGCGAGGGTGAATGGCCTGACATAGAAATATTGCCTGTAGTCGATAAGGGTGGTAAATATATTGGCAGCCCCGAAATACTTGTCGACCTGGAGTCTTGCACGGTGACCCTGCATAGGTGAGGTCATCCCCGAGTACGAATTATCCTCTACATATGCTGCTGAGATCTGCTGGTAATTACTTCCTCCGGGAGCTTCGAGTTTCTCTTTTTTACTGGCCAGTCCAACTCCGTTAAGAAGATAATAGTTGTTATACCTGTCGAGACGATAGTAGTACCACGACAGTGATACGTTGGCTTCGAACCTCCTTGTCTGGCTAAGCGGATAAGAAGCAAAAAGCGAAACATTATCCTCGAACATCCTCAGGTAATCGATCACAAGATTATCAACAGGCACAAGCATATCATCGAGCTGTACAGTATCCCTTGTAATAAACATATTTCCTGCACGGTAAGGGGTATGGGAGAGAGCTGCACCCCATTTCACTTTTCCCTTCTGGTTTACATAGGCTGCCTGACCTCCGAAATCGTAAATCTCGCCGTTGAGCGACACTGAGGAATAAAGCTGGTTATTTCCAACCATATCCGAAAAGAGCATGTTTATGCTTCCTGCAACGTTATTGCGGTAAATACCCGTTGAGACACCTATATTGGCATTGTTTGAGATATAGTCGAGCTGGAACTTCGATCTGTATGGTTTTGTCTTTATTGAATCAGCAGGAAGGACAGCCAGATCATCCCTTTCAGTCAGATTGTTGTCAACAATATTAGCTGCGAAATGTCTTCCCGGGGGCAGTGTTGCAGCTGTGAAATCAACAGTATGTGCATCAGCTTCGACCGGATTGAACTGATTGTCATAAGCAGCGGCTATCCTGTAACTGTTTTTCCAGTAGTGGTTATAAAGTATCAAAGCACTGTCTCTTGCAACACTTATTGCCGGAGAATATGGAGTAATGCCGCTAATGCCTGTCATGAAAGAGGTCAGGCGGAATACCCTGGCATTTTCAATATCAAACTTGTAAAGGTTACGGAAACCGTCGGCATCTGAGAGGAAATATATAAACCTGTTATCGCCTGAAAAATACGGATTCATGTTATATGCGCCGTTGAAAACATCCACTTTGCGTACGGTCCTGTCCCCAAGGTCAAGCACTGCAATGTCAAAGCTGTATCTGCGTGTGCCGCCTGCCTGGTTCATCTTCTCCTGTGAATAGACAATAAAACGGCCGTCAGACGACCAGGAAGGGTGAAGGTTTGACTCAAGGTCGTGGGTAAGCTGTTCAACTTCAAAGGTTTCAAGGTCGTAAAGATACAGGTCGCTTACGCCCTCCTTCATGCCTGTGACCACGATTTTTTTGCCGTCGGGAGACCACGAGGGATTGGAGAATGAAGCTATACCGGGTATCGTCGACTCCCATACTGCCTTCCCCCTTCTTACATCTACCGTGACCAGCTTATTGGTGCCTTTGCTGAAGATTATAAAAGCAAATCTTTTCCCATCGGGCGACCATGTGCCCGACGATTCAATAAAGTTAAAATCATCAATGTCGTTGTTTCTTACAACACTCGAGAGTTTTCTTATTACTTTCCCGGTACCGGCATCGGCCAGGAAAAGATC
>JAVEZD010000210.1:0-3231 GCA_034003165.1 Bacteroidales bacterium
TTAACCTGATGTCCTTTACTATCCCTTCTTCCATTTCCCATAGCATTTGCATAATCTGCTCTTCTGCTTTTGTTAGTCTCATTTTGTTTCAGTTTTTCGTTATTAACTATATCTATTTGACTCTTTTCCAGATTTCTTCGATCCTGTATCCGGGCGACAACAGCCCGCTTAGAAACAGTAAATCATCTTCAGTCTTCACGGTATAGGTCGGCTGAGTACCTGTATATGAACTCATGCCTATACCAAAATCGAGCATCTCGGTGTAGTTGTTTCCCTCAAGCCTGTACCTTCCTCCGGCCGATGATACAATTGCCCTCTTAACACTGTCGACGCTTACCCAGATAAAATAACTGTCTGTTATCATCTTAAGCCTTTGACTTGCCTCCGGGACTTCCCTGAAAGACGAAGCCGATGATCCGTACTTGTACATTACCAGCTTCCATGTACCCTGAAGCGAAACCTGCTCAGGAACTGTCGCTGCCATCTTTGCAGATGAACAGCCATAACCAGCAATTATGAAAATCACAATTGCTGCTACGGCCAAACCTGTCATTCTGATCTTTTTCATCAGTATATAATTTTTATTTTAATGGTCTGATGTAACCCACATGTCTGAATATTATATACATACGTGTTTGTGTCAGTAATACATGTGGGTTTCATAATTGCGAAAATAAGTATTAAAAAACCATTCAGGGTCCAGGTGTTATTATACAAATGTACGACTATCCATATAGTCATGCAAATTTTTTTGCAAAAAAATAACTATTATTCTAGTGCCGCATTCTATATGTCTGTTTCATAGCCTTTTATGAACCATAAAAATTCCGTTTCTGAGACCGGAAGGCAGAAAATGGTAGCTGAACATCATAGTCAGCATGTCGCAAGCCTTCCCTGGGCGCATGGATTCTTTCATTATTGGCATTTTTTTCATAATTTGCATATCCTGAACCAAACAAATCACCTGAAAAATGAAAAACAAGATCCTTATCACCTTAACCATCATCGGGGCACTGCTTGTTTCACTTCCTTCATGTACCCCAGGACCAAACACCCTTAGCCCGAAAGAAAAGAAAGAAGGATGGACCCTGCTCTTCAATGGCAGTGATTTTGAAGGATGGAGGCAGTGCAACGGCAACGCCATGCCGGCAAACTGGACCATCGAGGACGATGCAATGAAGGTTTTTACAGGGGAGGGAAAAAATCCAGGACAGGGAGCAAATGGCGACATAGTGTATGGTAAAAAGAAATTCAGGAACTTTGAACTCTCAGTCGACTGGAAGGTTTCAGAGATGGGTAACTCAGGCATCTTCTTCAACGTCAGGGAAGTGCCGGGACAGCCTATCTACTACGCTGCTCCTGAGGTACAGGTACTCGACAATGAAAAGGCTACCGATAATAAGGTCGATTCACATCTTGCCGGTTCACTTTACGACCTGGTTGCCGCCGATCCCGCTACAGTCAATCCCGCCGGAGAATGGAACACCATTGTAATAAGAGTACTCAACGGAAAGGTCACCCATACCCAGAATGGGGTCAAAGTGGTTGAATATGAGCTATGGACACCGGAATGGGACAAGATGGTAGCCAACAGCAAATTCAAAACTTTTCAGGGCTTTGCCGAAGGGATATCTGAAGAGGGATATATAGGCCTGCAGGACCATGGATATCCCATCTGGTTCAGGAATATCAAAATAAGAGAACTGTAAGCCTGAATGTAAATAGGCTGAATGATTTCTCTTCCGATCCGCTTCCATGCTTCAGTCAGCATTGGCAGCCTTACCCAGGTGTCACTGACAGTAATCGCCTCACTGAAGAAATTGTATTAATGCATCAGTGAACAGTTTTCCCATGGGAAATACAGGATTATCTTTTTAAATATTGGCCTCATCCTTATCTTTGCAGCCTTATTATGTAAGATGGAAGAGGCTGAATATCTTTTTGCTTTTGAAAACGCATTACTAAGCAGAAACGGCACCCGGCAGTCAGGCATCTTCAACTGGAAAGTGGGACCGGGAGAAAGCTGGTGGATATGCGGGGCAAACGGCTCAGGGAAGACCACCCTCCTGGAGATGCTGACCGGCAGGCACAGGATCTCCGAAGGTGTGATGAAGATACCTGCCTTTTCCTCTCCGGAAGCATTCTATTCGTCGGTGACCCTTGTAAGAAGAGATTTCTCACTTAACCAGGTCTTTAACAGGTCGGCAGTCTTCTATCAGCAACGTTATTTCTCACAGGGACTTGAGGAGACTCCTGCTGTCATTGACTTCCTGGTCCAGGAAACCGGTATTGCTGAAGACATCATCCGGTCTGCCGCCAGTGAATCGGGGTTTGAGCATATTCTTGAAAAACGAATAGTATCTCTGTCAACAGGAGAAGGACGCAGGGTCCTGCTGCTTATGCTCCTTCTCAGCGGCAGAAAAATAATCTGCTTTGATGATCCATATTCAGGTCTCGACAGTGAAGGATGCGCTATGGTAAGCGACGCGTTCAGATCGCTTCTGGAAAAGAATGTCACAATCATGGCATCAGGAGCCGGTACCCAGCCCCCTGCTGTCTTTGACCATGTGCTTTATCTTAAGGACCAGACGGTATTATTTGCAGGAAGAGCAGAGGATTTCATAGCATTAAACAACATAGAGGAAGAAACCAGGGAAGTTCCCGGACTTGTAACCAGGGTTAATGAGAATCCGGGATGTAACTTCAGCACAGCTGCCGCAATGAACAATATAACCATCAGGTATAACAATAAAGTGGTTCAGAAAGATTTCTCGTGGCATATAAAGCGTGGTGACAAATGGTTACTCACCGGTCCCAACGGCTCAGGCAAAAGCACCCTCATGAGTCTTATCTACGGAGACAACCCAATGACCTATGCATATGAGCTTGTTGTCTTCGACCGGGTCAGGGGATCGGGAGAGACCATCTGGGAGATAAAAAAACCCATGGGCTATTTTTCTTCCGAGCTACAGCAGTTCTTTCCTCTTTCAATGACTTTGTACGAAGCCGTGTTAACCGGCTTCAGTGATCATCTCACCGTACGAAAGGATCTTACAGACGATCATCTTCTACAGGCACGGGAACTTATCGAAGCAGCAGGCCTCAGCGATTACTCAGGATACGTGCTTTCACGCCTGTCATTCAGCCAGCGACGTCTTGCCCTTGTATGCAGGGCCTTTGTCAAGCACCCCCCTGTGGTCATTCTGGATGAACCATGCCAGGGGCTCGACA
>JAVEZD010000211.1:0-3215 GCA_034003165.1 Bacteroidales bacterium
CCATAAGGAACCATTTTTCGCTCTGGCTTATGGCCAGAGGGGAGGTCAAGATAGCCAGGATGATAAACCCGCTTAAGCTGTCCGACTTCAGCGACCTTAAGGAACTCCGCGAATTTATGCTCGACATCACCAGAAAACGCAGGAGAGAGCTTAATAAGGGAAAGATTATCAATTTTGAGGAATCAGCAGTACTGGATGAGACAAATGTCATATCACTTTCCCCGGGCTCACTTGGTGGAAAAGGCAGAGGACTGGCATTTATTAATACTCTTATCTACAGCTTTGGTATAGGGAAGCTTCTGCCAGGTATTAATATAAAGACACCGGCCACAGCCATAATAGGTACTGATGAATTTGATATGTTCATGGAGAGGAATCACCTGTGGGAGAAGATTCAGGAGGAAAAGGATTTCACGGTGCTTAAGAACCTGTTCATATATGGCAGTCTGAGCTATACCCTCGAGAAAAAGCTGAGAGTATACCTTAAACACATGCATAAGCCACTGGCAGTAAGGTCTTCAAGTCTTTTCGAGGACTCTATCACCCAACCTTTTTCAGGTATCTTTGAGACCTATCTTCTTCCAAACAACCATCCCGACTTTGAGGTCAGGCTGAGACAACTCTCTGAAGCCATTAAACTAGTATACGTTTCGGTTTATTCAAAAAATGCCAGGATCTATTTTGAGGCTATCAACCATAAGGTTGAACACGAGAAGATGGCTGTTGTGATTCAGGAGGTGGCAGGTAACAGGTTTGAAGATGCTTTTTATCCCCATATAAGTGGGACGGCCCAGTCGTTTAACTTCTATCCCGTTTCACATATGAAGCCTTCTGACGGCTTTTCTGTTGTTGCGGTGGGACTTGGTCAGTATGTTGTTGAGGGAGAAAGAGCTTACCGTTTTTCTCCTGCATATCCCGGGATAGATATCATTTCACAGGATGATCTTTATAAAAACTCCCAGGTGGTCTTTTATGCCGTCGATATGGCAAAGAAGGATCTTAACCTGCTCGAGGGAGAGAGTGCCGGTCTGGTAGCTCTCGATATTGCAGAGGCTGAAAAGCACGGGACTCTTAAACACTGTGCTTCGGTTCTCAATCCGGATAACAATACAATCACTGCCGGTCTTGATTATCCCGGACCACGGGTAGTGGATTTTGCTGATATTCTGAAATACAACTATATACCGCTGGCATCGACACTTCGTACCATCCTTGATCTGGTTGCAGAGGCTTGTGGTACACAGGTGGAGATAGAGTTTGCTGTAGACCTCTCAAAGGATGCTGACGGGAACACTTCATTTTACCTTTTGCAGATAAAGCCTGTAACAGGTAACAGGGCAGAATATAACATAGACCCCGATTCAATAAATTACGATGACCTTATCCTTTTCAGTACAAAAAGCATGGGTAACGGTCTTATAAGTGATATCACAGATGTAATCTTTCTTGAGCCTGATAAGTTCAGTAACCTTCTCACAACCCGGATGAGCGAAGAGATTGATGTCATGAATCAGAAGATGATGAATGAGAACCTGAAGTATGTACTGATAGGACCGGGAAGATGGGGGACAAGGGACAGGTTTCTGGGAATACCTGTGGCATGGCCACAGATATCAAATGCAAAGGTGATTACAGAAGTCACCCTTCCGGGCTATCATGTAGATGCTTCACTGGGCTCTCATTTCTTTCATAATGTGACATCAATGAACGTGGGATATCTGTCGGTTAATCCCGAATCGGAAGAAGGTGTTATAGCATGGGAAAAGCTCAGGCAGCAGAAGGTGATTGAAAGCGGCAGTTTCTTTACACATGTGAGGTTTGAAAAGCCGCTGGTGATTAAGATGGATGGGAAGAAACGAATTGCCGTTATTTCAATGAATCAATAAAAAAGACAGGTATGACCATCATAGAAGGGATACACGATCTTCAGAAGTATGATTTTACGGATACTCCTTTCAATCTGCTGATGCAGAGGCGTATTCATAAGGTGCTTATGATCTGCAGCAACTATGATAATTATATGCTTGAGGAAGACGGGAGAATTGATGAACAGATATTCAATGAATATGTCTCCCTTAACCTTAGTCTCCCCCCTTCTTTTGTACAGACCGATAATGCTGAGGATGCCTTCAGGATACTTGAGGAAGGGAAAATAGATCTGGTGATTTCGATGCTCAGCCTCAGGGGCACCGATGTGTTTGCCCTGGCAAAACAGATCAAGGAGAAGTATGAAAAGATACCTATAGTGGTGCTTACCTATTTCTCAAGGGAGGTATCGCTCAGGCTCGCAGGTGAGGACCTGAGTGCCATCGACTATGTATTTTGCTGGCTGGGAGAAGCTTCGCTTATCCTTGCCATTATAAAACTTATTGAGGATAAGATGAATGCAGATCACGATATTGAGAATATCGGGGTTCAGGCCATCATCATCGTTGAGAACTCTATTAGATATATATCTTCATATCTTCCCAGTATTTACAGGATAGTGCTGCAGCAATCACTCGATTTTCAAAGGGAGGCCCTTAATGAACATCAGAAGACGCTTAAGATGAGGGGACGTCCGAAGATTCTTCTCGCCAACAACTATAATGATGCCCTGGCTCTTTACAGGAAGTACAAATACAATGTGCTCGGCCTTATCTCTGATATAAGCTATAAACGCGACGGTATTAATGATGAGAATGCGGGTATTCAGCTTTGCAGAACAGTGATGGCCGATGATGATAATGTCCCTTTCCTCCTTCAGTCATCAAATGCAGATCACAGGAAGAAGGCAGAGGAACTTGGGGCCGGCTTCATACACAAGTATTCCAAGACCCTGTCACTCGAACTGAGGAATTTCATCATTCAGAACCTGGCTTTTGGTCCCTTTGTCTTCAGGAATCCGGAGACAATGGAGCCCATCGCTATTGCCACCGACCTCCAGAGTCTTCAGCAGAAGCTGCTCACCATACCTGATCAGACCCTTGAGTATCATGCCATCCGGAATCATTTTTCGAAATGGCTCAATGCCAGGGCTCTTTTCCCTGTTGCCCAGATGTTTAAGTACATCAGAAAAGAAGATTTTGAAACTATGGATGAGATGAGGAGGTTCCTCTATGTGGCTATATCAAGTTTCAGGCTGGGTAAGGGGCGGGGGGTAATTGCCAAGTTTGACAAGACAAGTTTTGATGAGTACCAGATATTTTCAAGGATAGGGGAGGGATCGATAGGAG
>JAVEZD010000212.1:0-3199 GCA_034003165.1 Bacteroidales bacterium
TTGGCGGCATATAATTTCAAAATATAGTGAATCAACTTGATTTCGCCGTGCACATCTGACAATTTCCATTAATTAAATGGATCAGATATATTGTGATTTTAATGAAAAGAGTTGCAACTATTGTCCCGCTCCGGGTACCGAAAAAGAGCGAGAGTGAGAGCAATCGCTCTCACTCTCACTCTTTTTCCTCAAGACTCACTCTCAAACTCACACTTTTTTCTGACTCGTCCTGAAAAAAGTTTACAGGTTAATAATTAAATCCTAATATCAATTTACACTTCTCAGTTTTACCTGAATAACAACGGTGCAAACTCATGCAGGCAGCGCCTCCATGTCTGGAACTCGTGCCCGGTATTCGGTGATATGAAATATTGCGCTTTGATTCCGGATTTGGTCAGAAGCTCCTGGAGCTCTTTCTGACGGTTAATGAAAGCAGCCTCATCGGTACCTGCACCGGTCCAGAACAGTTTTAGCTTCTGGTTAAATGAAGGGCCTTGCTGGAGAGCATCTTTGAGCAGGTCTGAAAAATTTGTCGGCACACCGCTGAATATCCCGAGGTACGAGAAAGTATTCAGATTAGTCAGGCCAACGGTAAATGTCTGCATACCACCCATTGATAATCCTGCCATAGCACGGTTCTCCCGATTCGGGATCGTCCGGTAAAATGCATCAATGTCAGGGATTACTTCATTTATGAGCATCTCCTCGAAAGCTGCCCATCTGGCATTGCCTGTCGGTGCCTGCCCTTCCTGACCGGGACGTGTGGCGAATCCGTTATTCATTACAATTATCATCGGGCGCGACTTGCCTTCTGCAATGAGATTATCAAGGATGAAATTTGCTTTACCTGAATGAGTCCATTCCACTTCATTCTCCCCGGCCCCATGCTGCAAATAAAGAACAGGATAGCGGGTGGAATTATCCTTCTCATATGACGGAGGTGTATAGACAAACATACGCCGGAACGACCCGGTCACTTTTGAATAGAACCAGTGTTCCCTGACGTCACCGTGAGGAACCTGTTTTGGATGATAAAAATCCTCACCGGGCGAAGGTACTTCAAGTACAGTACGATATCCGTTCGAATAGAAAATATCACTGCCAGGGTCCTCAACCTCGGTTCCGTCGACAATTATCCAGTAGACCTGATACCCTGGTTTGGGATTTGTCAGTACAACGTTCCAGAGACCTTTAGAATCTTTCTGCATATCATAGTCATCGGATCCCATATGAAGTTTTACCGATTGTGCAGTAGTGGGCGCTTTGTACTGAAACCATACTCTTCCATCTTTATGGATCTTCGGGAATTGTGCAAGACGATGCGTTGTTATGGTTTTCTGCCACTGACCGTCATCTGTAATGCTGAAAACCCCTGACTGATCTGTCTGAGCAAAACAGAATCCGCCTGTTATAAGGGTGATAACTAAAATGCTGATAATCCTGTGTTTCATTTTATGACCTCCTTAACTAATTAGTTCATTGACTTTGAAAAAGATTTACTATCTGTGCTGTTAAAGATAAAAAGAGGGTGCATCTGGAATGTACCCCCTTACCTCAAATAAATCAACAAACTTACTTAAATAACCTGGGTGCAAATTCATTAAGAGCCCTGCGCCATGTGAGCCATTCATGGGCCGTTCCCTGTGATTCGTGGAATACTATGTTTTTAACACCATGATTTATCAGAGACTCGACAACAGGCCTCGGATTGTTCTCCTCTGTGCCTGTACTTATGAACAGCAGCCTGAACTGTTTGCCGAAAGCTGCGGGGTCTTTGAAGATACCGTTGAATGCTGTATTTATAAAGTCGTCGCCACGGGCAGAAAAGCCGCTGAAGGTACCCAGCCAGGCAAACTTATCAGTATTGGCGAAAACTGTTGATGTAGTCTGCCCGCCACCTCTCGAAAGACCTGCCATGGCACGATGGTCCCTGTCGGTGTAGGTACGGAAGGTCTTGTCTATATAGGGAATAAGATCCTTAATGAATATATCCGTAATATTTCCTGAAGCAGTTCTTACATCAGAGTTGGTTTTGATATCACCGCTGGGCATTACAACAATCATGGGAACAGCTTTTCCTGAGGCAATAAGCCCGTCCATTATGTTTCCCATATGTCCCTGTACCGACCATCCGTTTTCATCTTCACCCCAGCCGTGGACAAGATATAGAACCGGGTATTTCTTTGAAGGATTACTTTCATATTCAGCAGGTACATACACGTTGATATGACGCTCAAGCCCGTTGATTTCAGACCAGTAATGAATTGAACGCACCTGGCCGTGAGGGATGTTTTTGTTAAACCTGTAGTAATCGCCTTCGGGACCCTCGGGTATCTCAATTCCCGATGATTCCCAGTTGCTTCCGAAAAACGCTTCACTTCCCCTGTCCATAACGGCAACGCCGTCAATAACGATGGCATAGTAATGAAATCCCACAACCAGGGGTTCGGTGGTGTACCACCATACACCCTTGTCGTCCCTTTTCATATCGTGATTCCCACCCAGCTGAAGCTGAACCAGCTTTGCATCAGGAGCCGTAACCCTGAACATGGCCTGACGGGTCTGGGCATTGACAGCAGGGTACTGCGATATGAAGGTATTTGTCGAAGCAGGCTTAAATCCTGCCGGCAATGGTTCTACCTGCGGAGTACGCCCGGGTTGGGCGGATACAATACCGCATATCAGAATAACTGTAATTGCTAAAATAACTTTTCTCATGGTTCTGTCTTTACAATTAAGAATATACGTAAATCAGGATAATTCAAAGATTTAATAAAAGTAACAAGAATAATTGTTAAAAAGACACTTATCCGGGTAAATTTAAGCTCCCTTTTTTCTTTTCAGGCTTCTTTCTTACTGCATTGCTGTTTTTGTCAGATAATTATTTGATTATGTGATAAATGTCTGCAGTCAGACAGCTATAAGTGCAAAAGCTGTAACCCTGACCACTTGGCGCCGGATTAGATTGACTATCTGACGTTGGAAGTAATACTTTGATAAATAAACAGATATTAAAGTGTTATAATGACCGGCTGAATATGGTCAGGGCTTCCGGCTTTTACAATTAACCCCGGCCCGGGGTAGTCAGTTTTGACCGGCGGGAAGTGATCAGGGGTAGGGGTAGCGGCTTTTACATCCGTTCTTCTTAGGAGAATTATAACCGGATGGTAAGATAATTATTGTGCCACTTTATGCTATT
>JAVEZD010000213.1:0-3185 GCA_034003165.1 Bacteroidales bacterium
CGGGAGGATCTCCCCATACAGGATCAACATTAAACTCTTTAAAATAAATCTCATCTCCTGTAATTGTATATTTATCAGCACCGCAATCAAACCCCTCAAATGTCAACACATAAGTATCGTCATCTTTGATTTTTATGGTGTAAAAACCAACAGGACCCGGAACACCTTCACTTTGTGTCACCAAAGTCAGTTCCTGGGATTTCCAGTTACCAATTACAAACAGGGCAAGGCCTTCCTTCTCTTTTTTACAGCTATAAATACTTATCAAAATCAATATGGCTAAAAACATTACTCTCTTCATAACCTTAATTTTTAAGTTCTTTTAATAAAAATACAAATAATATTTAAATAAAAGGGGGAATATCCTGAAGCTTCGCTCTTAATAGGCTTAGCCAATAATGGGGATTTCAAATCACTATAAACAAGAAGTGCATCAAAAGATTAAGAGTTCAAAGCGCTGATATTATAATGCAAAAACAAGCCAGCGATTGATAAAATTACAACCTGAATTCTTCTGTCCCGGATACGCTTCCGGACTTTCAGTAACAGATCCAGGTGAAAACCCAACTGCCACCATCCCTCAACCGCACTGCTTATTGCCTGACTCAGACCAAATAAATTAATGCCAGGTTAACAAAATTCATTTCTATCACTTAAGGTAATCGTTGAAAAACCCGGCTATCTTTTCAAAGAGATGAACCCTTGCCCTTCCTGCCATGTTATGTCCTGACCCGGGATATACAAAATAATCGACCTGCTTTCCCTGCCGGATACATTCATCAACAAAGGCCAGACTGTTCTGCCATACCACCGTCGGATCACTGGTACCATGAATAATAAGCAGTTTCCCTTCAAGATCACCGGCGTAACTCAGGAGAGACGATTTCCTGTATCCTTCCGGATTATTAACAGGGGTGTCCATATAACGCTCGCCGTACATCACCTCATACCATTTCCAGTCGATTACCGGTCCTCCTGCACAGGCCGTCCTGAACACACCCGGGTTGCGAAGCATCATGTTTATTGTCATGAATCCCCCGTAACTCCAACCATAGACACCAATCCTTGATGTATCCGCGAATGAAAGAGCCTTCAGATATCTGATCCCTGCCATCTGATCGGCCATTTCGATTTCGCCCAGCTGCCTGTGGATTATGCTCTCAAAATCAAAGCCCCGGTTATCTGAACCCCGGTTATCGAGAGTAAAAACAACATAACCCTGCTGGGCCATAAAGTTCAGAAAAAACCCTGCCCCGCCGGTCCACGACTTATCTATCATCTGTACATGAGGTCCTCCGTAAACATATACAAACACCGGATACTTAACCGAGGGATTGAAACCAACAGGCTTGATTAGCCGGCACCATAGATCGGTGGCACCATCATCTGCTTTAATTGAAAAGATCGACATTTCTCCGGTTTTGTAGTTCATGTAGGGATCCGTATCCTCAAGCAGGGTCGACACCTTCTCTCCCTTACCATTGATCAGATAATAAGCTTTTGCCATCTGTAGTCCGCTGAAGACATCAATGAACCAGTTCATGTCTTTGTGGGCAATAATACTATGGACACCCTCTCCCGATGTAAGCCTTTCTGTTTCTCCTGTCTTCAGTTCAGTACTGTAAAGATGCTTATCAAGGGGGCTTTCCATGTTCGACACATAAAAAACCGAATTAGCTTTCGGATCACAACCCGTCAGACTTACAACTTCCCATTTCCCTTTTGTAATCTGCCTGATAAGATTACCCTCGGTATCGTACAGGTAAAGATGATTCCAGCCGTCGCGGCTGCTTTGCCAAATGAACTCAGAACTCCTTCCCGGCAGGAAGTATAAACCATGCATAGGCTCGACGTACCTTTCGTTCTTCTCTTCAAACAGGGTTTTAACCAGTCTCCCGGTTAAAGCATCGTATTTGTTAAGGCAAAGATGGTTCTGGTCGCGGTTAAGTATCCCTGCATAGATAAACCTGCCTGAGGGATCCCAGGTAACGGAAGTGATATACTGGTTTTCGGGACCTTCGGTTTGCAGATACACTATCTCATTCTGGCTGGGATCGAAAATACCCAGGCTGAGTTTTTCGCTCTTCATCCCGGCCATAGGGTATTTTATTGGTGAGCTCTCAGCGATTCTGCCTGAAATATCAACAAGCGGGTAATCTGTTACCTCGCTCTGATCGATCCTGTAAAACGCAATCTTTTCCCCGCCGGGTGACCAGTAAATGCCTGCATTTATCCCGAATTCATTGCGTGATGGTACCTGGCCGTATACAACCTCATGTTCATCTCCGCCGTTGACACTTATTATCTCTCCACCAACTGCAACAAATAATCTGTTTCCTGCGGTATAGGCTATATTCAGACTATTGTCACTGATGGTGACATTTTCTGCAGGACTGCCGAACCCGTTTACTTTTGAAAGTCTCGAAGAGGAAAGATCGTAAAGGAAAACACTGTTCTGACTGATGAAGAAGAAACTGTGCATGTCTTTCCAGGTGATAGCCGGAAAAACTGAAAGGTCGCTTTGCCCCAGCTCCCTCATCTTCGAATTCAGTACTTCAAGGTCAAGTAAAGTATCCGTTACTGCCTGGCCGCCTACACTTTTCTGAAGTAGTGTTTTATTATCGACCCATGTAAAGGCATCATTTCCGGTCCTCCACGACAATCCGGTCAGTGATTTGGGTGTAAGCTCCCTGTTAAGATAATCAGCAGCAGAAAATACCTTATCCTGTGCCTCAACACCATGAATCAGTGTAATGACAGTCAGTAAAATAAATATTGTTCTTATCATTCTTTTCTGTTTTTCTAAATATATGAATTTGAATTATCAGAAGTATAAAAACACAAAAGCAATTTACAGGTCATTATCCGTTATGAGAGACACAAGACAAGACAAGACTGATAAAAAAGGAATACTTCATTAGTTACCTTAAACTTGAATTTTCAAAAATGAAGGGCAATCTACTTTTTCAGATGTCTGTAAAAAATAACCCCGGCTATCAGACTACCGGCCAGCATTGCCAGCCAGTTGATCGAAATTACCCATATCTCGAACCTGTAACTCCTGTCGGCTCCGAATTTTATTGAGAACCAGGCAAAAAGAATAACTGAAACAACAAAGGGAAAAAGAAAAATCCTTTTAAGCCAGCGCTCCGCTTTGCTGCCGGCATTGACAGCAAGGGCCATAA
>JAVEZD010000214.1:0-3142 GCA_034003165.1 Bacteroidales bacterium
GCTGGCGGCTCGGCGCCAAAGAGTTTGTAGGTGGCGTCGCGGTACCAGTCGAAGGACCAGGTGAGTCCGGTGAGACTCATAATCAGGAGAAAAAGCATTGAGTAGAAGCCGCCTGCGACGTGGAGGTCGTGCAACATGCGTCTCGGGCCATGCCGGAAGCTGATTTTGAGTCGGTTTTTGAGCCCTTTTCTGTTTTTTGGGAACCAGGCGATGAGTCCGGTTATGAGAATCACAACCATTGCAAAGGTGGTGACGCCGGTAATTCTCTTCCCAATTGTCCGGTTCTCTCCCCTGAACGAGAGCCATCTGTGCAGCTCTCTGACGGTTGAGAAAAATTTGCCGTCTCCGGGATTTTGAATCGCGGTAACCTTTGCTGTGTATGGGTCAACGTATACTGTTATTCGTCTGCGTCCGGGTGTTGATATTGCGTAGGTGGACTCTTTGTTAAAAGGAATCTGTACTGATGCTATCTTCATAGTGTCAGGCAGTACGGCGGCCGCTGCAGCGGCCGCCTCAGCCGGTGTAATCCTCTCTCCACTTGCCTGGGCTACTTTATACCTCTCTTTATACACCTTTTCATTAATCTCTTTTTCAAATACCATTATGGAGCCGGTAAAGCATATTAGTGCTATTATAAGACCAAACGGAAGTGCAATCCAGAGGTGCAGTTTGAGAAGTATTTTTTTCATATTAGATTTTGACTGTTTATAATTGATTTAATCTTTGTCCCACCAAACCCTGGCGGTAGTAATGTCCGTTACCCCTCTCTTTGTAACCTCGGCAATGTTTGTCTGAACTTCGGTCTCCGGATAGAGGAGTCTGCGGGGTCTTTCGTCAGGTGAGGAGCCGGGGGTGTTTGGAATTTCAGGCAGGCCTACCCTTCTGTAATCGCTCCAGGCCTCAAAGCCTGATATTGAATTTAGTGCCATCCACTTCTGCAGTATTATTCTCTCAAGGGTGTTATTATAGGCTACATGAGGACGGGAGAGGTATGAGTCTCTCTCTGCCGGAGGGATCTCCATTTGCTGCATTGAGGCCGATATTCCATTTCTGTAGTAATCTGCTGCATCGCCCGATATCCAGCCTCTGTGGGCCGCCTCTGCCAGAAGGAACCAGCTCTCTGCTGCGCTAAGCAATATTATTGGCTGTGTCTGACTCTTCAATATTGCAGCCGCTTTTCCTCCGTTCTCTGCAGGGCCTAACAGTGGAGAGGTGTTGTCTTTACTATATGCTGCATCGCTTCCCTCATAGCCAAATATTACACCTTTGTAATCGCCACTCTTTGTCTTTGCATAGAGTTTTGAAAGTCTTGGGTCTGAAAGTGCCGAGTAGTTGTCTATAGCAAATTGAGTTGGGCGTATGTGGATGTATCCATTGGTGGTTTTGTTTGAGCTGTTACGGTAGTATGTGTTCCAGAAAGGATTGAGGTTTGTTGCGTTAAAGCCGGGCTGTACTTGTGCCATTTCAGTTAGAAACAGAGAAGCTGTGATAATGCCAGAAGCACCAAGTCCCATTTTTGATATCTCGGCCTGGATATAGCTGCTGCTGCTTACCTCACTGCCTCTGAGAAGTGCCCTGAGTTTAATTGTGTTTGCGAATTTTATCCATTTGGTGAGGTCACCGCTGAAGAGGATATCATCCTTTGCAGGGCGTTTTTCACCCGGGAGGGGGCTCCTGCCTAGGAGCTCTGCTGCAGTGGAGAGCATATCTATTGATGCTTTGTAAACATCTGCACCATTATCGTATGCCGGTCTGGGGTACTTTTGTCCCTGAAGAGCCTGTGTGAATGGGATGTCGCCATAGGTGTCCACAAGTCTCATATAATGCCACGCCTGCATCACCATTGCTATGGCTTTGTATGCAGGAGCCACCTCCCCCTCTGAATCTACTTTTAGTAATTCGTAGTAGTTAAGATATATGTAACCGTTCTCCCAGATGGGAATCCCGTCTCGCTTTGCCATTATGGCCGGGCCATTGTAGAGCTGCTCTTTTTTGTAGGTATTACTTCCCTCTGTTGATGTCCCCCAGTATCCTCCCCAAAAAGAGCCAAGCTGGTTGAGCTGAGTTACCTCCTGGAGGGCTGTATGGTAGAGTGCTGCAGGAAGTCTTTGCTCTACTGATATATACTCTTCTATAGGGTTGTTTGGGTCTTTATTTACATCAAGGTATTTCTCACAAGAGGTTGAAAATAGAGCTATTATGATTATAGCAAAATATGATATGTTGATTTTCATTTTTGTCAATTTCTAATTCTGTTAGAAAACTATGTTTGCAGTAAATCCTACTGTTCTGTAAGGAGGGACCTGACGCCAGCTGTAATATCCGGCTGTGTTATTGTAGAGGTACTCCGGATCGCCAAAATCATTGTCTTTATGGCGAATGATAAAGAGGTTTGTAGCCTCTGCTCCCATTGTCACCTCTTTGAATATCTTCAACTTAGCAATTGCAGATTTGGGAAGTGTGTATTTAACTGAGAGGGTCCTCATCTTGAAGTAGTCTCCCGGAGCGGCATAGTTTACAGAGTACCCGGCTACATATTTGTTCCAGTAGGCAGAGTTTCCGCTCCCTTTGGCAACGACGGATGTGTTTGGCTGGTAGGTAACCGATCCGTCCGGATTGCCTGTTCCTATGACCGAATTTGGAATTACAAACTCCTCGCGTCCGTATTGGGTTGTCATCGGGTGTGTCCCGGTTTGAATCATTGCATTGGCCACCTCGGAATACATCCATCCACCCAGGCGGCAGTCAAAATCGGTGTAAATTGATAACCCTTTGTAACTGATGGTTGTCTGGAAGCCCATCTGATGCGGAGGCACCATAGTCCCCTTGTAGGTGGGCTCTGTTGAGGCCGATGGTAACCCTGTCACTGCGTCCACAATGACTCTTCCCTGCGGATCTCTTTTGTAATCAGTCACCTTAAGGCTTGGATAAGGCATTCCCTTGATGGCGTATGATTGTCTGAAGATATTGTACTCTTCTGCCTCTCCGCTTCCATAAAGGTCTTTAACTATATTGTTTATATAGGTGTAGTTGAATGCTGCATTAACTCTGAAATTTTTTGTTCTAACAATGTCACCGTCTATTCCCAGCTCTATTATTCTGTTCTCCAGTTCACCAAGATTTACAACCGAAGTTGTATAGC
>JAVEZD010000215.1:0-3140 GCA_034003165.1 Bacteroidales bacterium
AGGTTGAAAACAAAATTCTGTATGATGTACTGTTTGATACGATTAACCTTGTATGTGAAATTCTTCTTTTCTATGTCCCTGAACCATTCATCACTGCGCCATTCCCATATAAGCGGCGACATAATATTGGCAAGAACAAGAGGATAGAAGAGATCGGGGAAAATAAAGATCTCCATATCTGAAAGCGTGAATGCCGATGAGTATTTTTCAAGGTTTTTCTTATCAGAGAAATCTGTTTCCTGTATTTTAATCATAAATAAATTGGGTTTTTCAATACTATAAACACTGAACCTGGTTTAAAGTTCTGTGACTTTTTCTAAAAACAAAAAATGAAATAATTCTGCCAGGAGGTTATGTCACGTCAGAATCTCTCATCAGGGGAAAAAAAGAAATCGGCCTCCCTGACTGCATTTTCATGAGAATCAGAGCCGTGTACGGCATTCATCTGGGTGTTGACACCGTAGAGCTTCCTGATTGTACCCTCCCTGGCTTGTAAGGGATCTGTATTCCCAATAAGTTTTCTGAATTCTTCAACCGCATCCTGATGAGAGAGTATGGTAACTATAACCGGGCCTGAAGTCATGAAGTCTATCAGTCCGGGATAAAAAGGCCTGCCCTTGTGCACAGCATAGAAATCCTCGGCCTGCTGCAGACTCAGACGTACCATTTTCAAAGCACATATTCTGAAACCGCTTTCCGTTATCATGGCAAGAACAGGACCGGCTTTGCCGGTTCTTATTGCGTTGGGTTTTATTATTGCAAAAGTGAAATCATTAAGCATTGGCAGATGAATTTGAGATTGAATCATTTAAGCGGCCTTAACAATTATTTTCTATCTTTACCCGTTTTTTAAAGAGGGATTAACTTAAACCAGAAATAATTGTGCCGGAATTAACCAAATATACAAAAGAATTGAATAGTCTGGTCGGACAGGCAAAGAATATAGTACTGATATGCCATATAAATCCTGATGGTGACGCAATAGGTTCTCAGTTAGCTTTTTACTATTATCTCAAATCCATTGGGAGAGAGGCTGAAATGATCTCACCCAACTATCTTCAGGAATTTCTGAAATGGATGGACGGATCGGAAAGGATAACAATCTTTATAAGGGAAAGGGAAAAGAGCATAAGGATGATAAGGGAGGCAGACCTTATTATACTGCTCGACTTCAATCAGCCGGGACGTCTTGGTGAAGCCATGGATCATGTTGTTGAAAGCAAGGCACGGAAGGTTATTATTGATCATCATCTCAATCCGGCTGATTTTGCCGACCTGCTGATTTCAGATCCTTCAAAATGCTCAACTGCCGAGCTTGTCCATGAACTCATCAAAGAAATTAATGGGACTGATATTATAAGTAAGGCATATGCTGAAGCCCTTTACGTAGGTATAATTACAGATACGGGTAACTTCGAACATGGTAATTTCACAGGGAATACATACAGAACCGTTGCCGACCTGATTGATGCAGGTATAGACAAGGTTAAGATATATAATAAGATATACAATAACTTTTCAGTCGACAGGATGAGGCTCCAGGGCCTGGCTCTAAATGGCAGAATGGTTATTTTACCTGAACTGAAGTCGGCTTACATATATCTTTCGAAGAAGGACCTTAAGGATTACAACAATGTAAAGGGCGACACGGAAGGTTTTGTAAACATGCCCCTTTCAATAAAAGACATTGTATTCTCCACCCTTTTTATTGAGAAAGATGGTTTTGTCAAGCTCTCTTTCCGGTCGAAGGGAACCTTCCCGGTTAACGAATTTGCAGCCCGCTGGTTTTCGGGAGGTGGTCATCTTAATGCTTCAGGCGGCGAGTTTTCAGGTACTCTCGATGAAGCAATTGCCCATTTTCTGAGAGTACTCGAAGAGAACAGGCTAATGTTGAATGAAGCCGGACCGCAATGATTTTCAGATTTTTACTTATAGTTGTGCTGACACTCTGCCTGCTTTCATGCGGGGGAACAGGTGAGCAGCAGACCTTAACTGAAAGGCCGGGGAAAAGAGAGATGGCCGAGCTTAACACCTATATGGTTGAAAAGGACAGGGAGAGAATCATCAACTATGCTGAAAGGAAGGGACTTGAGCTTAACGAGACATCAACAGGCCTCTGGTATCAGATTATTGATGAAGGTACAGGGGCATTTCTGAAGGATAACGACCCTGTAAGTTTTGAATATGAGTGTAGCCTGCTCGACGGAACTCCTGCTTACTCCTCCGATGAATCAGGTCCCCGCGGGATAGTTATGGGCAAGAGCCAGATAGAAGCCGGACTGAATGAAGGATTAAGGTTACTTAAACCCGGGGGGGAAGCTGTTTTTGTTATCCCTCCATATCTGGCTCACGGTCTGCTTGGTGACCGGAATAAAATACCTCCCCGTTCAGTTGTGGTTTATCATATTAAAATTTTAAGCAGGGAAATCTGAATTACGGAATGATTTTTGATGGGATCTTATCCGTACAATCTTAACCTAAAACATTTTTTTTATGAATACTCTTAACAAACGTTTGTTTTTGCTGGCTGGGGCAATGCTCCTTCTGACCCTTGGGTCGTGTGATAAATCCGAGAAATACGAGAGAGAGGAAAGGGAGAAAATAGACAGTTATCTTGCATCTCATCCCGATCAGGATTTCGAGCTCAAACCCAGTGGCCTTTATTATCTTGAAATAAATCCCGGTGATGGTCAGGCATTACAAACCCACGATACGGCATGTATAAAATACACTGGTAAATTTCTTAGCGGGACTGTTTTTGATACCAATGTTAATTCGAACGGTACTATTGACACACTTTTTGCTCCCGTGAACGAGGGTTATCTTGTCGCGGGTTATGATGAAGGATTGACTTACATGACAGAAGGAGGCAAATCCCTTATGCTTATCCCCTCATCATTGGCTTACGGACCTACGGGTTGGGGCTTAATACCGGGTTATACACCTTTATTTTTTGAGGTAGAACTTCTCAGGGTAGTGCCGGGGCCCAGGAATTAAACCTGCTGGAGAATAAATACAGCCGGTTTCCCCTCTATCCTGCAGGGATTCTTTTTCCATGATGCTATGCTCCCGGTTTTAACCGACTCGGTGGGCAGGGTGAGGTCAAAGGCTACGCAGAGAAGGGTTTCGTCGTGGCATAC
>JAVEZD010000216.1:0-3108 GCA_034003165.1 Bacteroidales bacterium
TGATGGAACCCACATGTCTGAAAATTATATACATACGTGTTTGTGTCTGCAATACATGTGGGTTTCATATGAGACCGGAATTGGTTTAGTTATTATATCAAAGACTACGTCAGGTAAAAATACAGGAATTTTTCTTTAAAAACTCACCTGTTATGAAATTGTTCCAACCCTGCAGAGATTAATTCCTGCAAGCACTTCACAGGAGAATTCATTATCTCTGATTTAGCAACAAGGATGAAAAACATTCCTCCCGGTGAATAGTCATATAAATTTTCTGTATGACTCTCAGACCGGATTTCGCAACGGATTTTTCCGGTTTCTGAAAAAAAAGTACAAAAACAGCAGACTGCCTGCCAGACTTACAAAGCCTGCCAGCAGTATTGAATGATTGTATTCATGGAAGTAATCGGAAAGAAGTCCGCCGCTCAGCGGACCGGTAATACCGGCTATGGCATAACCCAGGAAAATATATGGATAAACCCTGCCAAGGTTTTCAAGTCCGAATATATGAGCCGTCTCTTTGGCAAAAAGCACAAAATTACCTCCGAAACCCAAACCTGTAAGTACTGACAGAATCAGGAAGGATGCACTGCCGTGATTAACAATAGCCATGAGGATTATTGATACAGACTGTAGGGCAAGGGCAAAGAAGATGGCCAGGGTGGCTGAGAAATAATCGCTAAGGAAACCCCAGAGAAGCCTTCCGCCAAAATTGGCAAGTGCAAATGCCGAAACCCCAAGCACGAGCATATGATCGGGGATACTGTTGTATTCTCCGATTAACTTCAGATTTCCTATGATCATCAGGCCTGAAAAGGTGCCAAGGAAAATACCTGTGAACAGTATCATGAAATGAGGGGAACCCAAAATTCCGTTGAGACTCTTCTTTTCTCCTGAAAGAAGGGAAGAAGGCTGACTGATAAAACCCGCGATAAGGATGATTAACAGGCCGTAGACTGATCCGGAAATCGTGAATACCTCAAAAACATCTTTCCCCTGTGATAAAAGAGTCTCCGACAACATTGACATAACCAATGCACCCAGACCGAAGCCTGCTGATGAGATGCCTGTTAATAGACCTTTTCTTTCAGGAAACCATTGGACGGGAACAGTCAGTGAAACCCAGTAACCAAATCCGGTCCCTGCTCCGGCTAAAATGCTTATCCCGGTAATCATAAGCAGGAGATTGCCATCTGAAATCCCTGCCAGCAGGTAGCCTGCAAGGAACAATGATCCCGACAGCAGAACAAGATTACGTACCCCTATCCTACCGGCGAGGCGACCTGTAAAAATCATTGTCACAGGAAAAACTGCAATAAGGGCCCCGAAAATAAGTTGAGTCTGCGCAGTCGAAAAACCTGCTTTGTGCGTCAGCTCAGAAGCCAGGATACTCCAGGCATACACTCCCCCAAGGGCAATCATAATGAAAAAAGATGCAGCAACAGTAAGATATTTCCTCATCCCGGACTGGCAGTCATTAGCTTACTGTAAATCAAAGTGGGACATACTGAAATTGCCTTATTCATTATCACCGTTTTTAAGAAATGAATCCTGGTAGTCCATAGGTATTATAGCCAGATAATCCTCCACACTGGCACCAGACAAACATGCCTCTATTATCATCCGGCCTTTAGGGGAAAGCTCATTACCCATGTACTGAGGAAGAACGGATTTAAAGAAGTCGAAGAGCATCTCCGCACCGGCATCATATCCGGCAGTTTCAACTTCGATCTGCTTGTGCACCTTAAGAAACCTTGAAGGGATCTTGGCTCCCTCGATTGTTATATAGTTAAGTTCAAACCCCAGTAAAGGACAGCGGGCATACTGATACTGATCGCTTCTCAGCTTTGCATTGCCCCTTCTGGTAAGGTATTCACGCATAAGCAGCTGAGGCTTGAATCCAACCTTCCATGCTCCTATATGCTGATTGGGTACAAGAGTATAACGCATCCTTGGAGTATGTATAATCTGCTCCAGGAGCAGGTTGGCGTGGGTTACCATTTTGCCGGTAGCAAAGGGCCAGTATGAGCCGACACCCTCGCTTCCCATAGCTTCACCTCCAACAATACTGGGATTTGCATATCCACGCGGCGAAACCAGCCTCCATAGCCATGCAAGGGCAGGAGGAAGAATATGGAATAGCCCTATGATCCCATAACTAGGATTCTCTTTTGTACAGGGAGGGGTGCGGACTCCGAAACTCCGGATGTCGGTGGTTACGGGCCGGTTTACAACATTCGGGACTATGTTTCGCGGTACAATCACCCTGGGGTTTGGACATTTCTTACCCGGACTGTCTTCAGTGTGATCCCAGATAAGGGCAGTGCCATCGGGCCGGGTATCTATATTAAGGAACAGTAATGGTTCTTTTGCCCTTATTGTAAGCTTTTCAAGGAAAGGATCATCGCCGTAGTCCTTTACACCATCCACCCTTATGAACCATGCATTCTCGGCATCCAGTACGGTCAGCTTACCGTTGTTCTTCTGGATGGTCGGATGGCATAACGCCATGTCGTCCGTTACAGGGTTGAATGAACAAAACAGCGGAATGTTGATAAGCCTTCTCTCTCCTGACAGAATGTTCTCTCCTATGAGTATCTGTCCGTTCTCCTCCCTTACTATCTTCTGAAGCATTTCACTTTTACCTCCCCCACTGGCTCCTTCATGCATAAAGGTGGTTATATTATCGTAGGGACTTATTACCTGAACCGTTGAACAGTGGGCCGTGATCCATCCCTCTTTTTCTCCTTTTGTAAGCAAAGCACCATACAAGCCTTTTTTGGCTGAAGGACCCGGATAAAGATTGTAAGAAAAGATCTCGTGAAGATTTTCTGACCGTTTGTGAACTACTATCTGTTTTCCATCGAAATGAGTATGCCTGAAGGTAGGTGCAACATAAATGGCAGAGTCAATCGAGTACTCATCCTCAAGTTCATCAACCGGGATTATACGCTGCAGCATTGCCAGACCCATCGCAAAGAATCCAGCATTTGCGGGTACAATTGCTATACCTCCCGATCCTATCCTGTCACGTCCGGCAAAATAAAAGAATACTGCCAGATCCTGATTCTGAAGCCATTCAATGGTTTCCTTTCTCAGTGAATCAAA
>JAVEZD010000217.1:0-3106 GCA_034003165.1 Bacteroidales bacterium
GTGTAATCGGGAAGCAAAAGTGCAGTGAAAATGGGAACGGCAATGCAGTAAAAACGGGAACAGGAATACAGTAAAATCGGGAACAATAATACAGTGATAAGTTAACGTGATTATTAACCTGTGCTACCTTGCAGGATTTTACAAAAATGACTGCAATGGAGGCACGACAAAAACAACTTATCATTATGTATCATGAGATCCGAAGACTCCGCGATGCTGAACATTTTTCCATTCAGCGCATAGCGGATCAGTTAAAAATCAACTTCCGGACAGTAAAGAAGATACTGGGTATGACGGAAGAAGATTATGACAGGTTTATAGAGAAGAAGTGGGCAAAGGCTCATCATCTTGATCCCTACCGCGATTTTGTTGTCAGGTACCTTCAACAGTACCCTGATACTCCGGCAGCAGTAATGCACGATAAGCTCAAGGAGCAGTTTGCTACCCTGCCGAAGGTTGATCCGAAGACTGTTTACAGCTATGTGATGATGGTTCGCAGGGACCATAATATTATCAGGGTCAGTGCCAGCGAGAGGCAGTACTCGGCAGTCCCGGATCTTCCTCCCGGGCACCTGGCCCAGGTTGACTTCGGGGAGAAGCAGCTCCGGAGAAGTAACGGGGAGTGGGTCAAGGTTCACTTTTTCGTAATGCTTCTGTGTTACAGCCGCCAAAAATTTATTTTGTTTCTTGACAGGCCCTTTACTTCTGATGATGCAGTCATAGCCCATGAGAAGGCATTTGAGTTCTTCGGAGGTATACCCATGGAGATAATCTATGATCAGGACACTGTTTTTCTGTACCGGGAAAATGGCGGAGATTATATTATGACAGATGTTTTTCATCGGTACCAGGCCAGCCGGGGGTTTAAGGTTACTTTTTGCCGGGCTGGCGATCCCGAGAGTAAGGGCAAGGTTGAGAACTCGGTTAAATATGTCAAGCACAACTTTCTTTTTAACCGCACATTTATTAACACGGAGATCCTTAATGATCAGGCCCAGGCCTGGCTTGAGCGTACTGGCAATGGCATGGTACACAATACCACTCGTAAGGTGCCGCAGGAGCAGTGGCTGCTTGAGAGGCCCTTCCTACGGCGCTGGATGCCACTTCTCACCGCTGCAAGAGTTAATGGTCATAAGGTTATTAAAACAAATACCATAAAGTACCGGGGTAACAGTTACTCTCTTCCGTTCGGAACATATCGCAACGACGAGACCAGAGTATTTGTAACAGAAGAAGGTAGTCAGCTGGTAATAAAAGATGCCGGTGGTAATATTATCACCACACACCTTATACCTGAAGGGGTGGGTAATAATATCATAAATACCAATCATCGCAGGGATACCTCCATTAAACTTGACGCTCTCCGTGGCAGAGTAAGGGAGTTCTTTGGTCACACCGTTGAGATAGATACATTTATCGATAAGATCAATACTCTTTATCCCCGCTATGTCCGGGACCAGCTTACGGCAGTTCTGACGGCAGCAGAGAGAAGCGGGCAGCAGCAGGCAGAGGTAGCCTTGGAGTTCTGTGTGCGTAACAGCCTGTTCAGTGCCAGTGACTTCAAATCAATCCTCCAGGGCCAGCTCTCCGGCAGGACCCAACCTACGGCGCTACGACCTGTCATCAAGCCCCTGGGAGATGCCAAGACACAGCTGATAGTGAACATAGAGCCCGAGCGAAGTGACATACGGGAGTACGAAGTGATTTTTAACCAAAGCCTCTGATGCCATGAGTCAGTACATACCGCTTATCAAGCGTCAGGCAACACGTCTACGGCTATCTGGTATCGGGGGTAACATTACCAGCCTTCTCCAGGAGGCAGAGCAAAACTCTCCGAGTTATGATGAGTTCACACATAATCTGTTCTCTTATGAGATAAAAGGCAGGGAAGCCAAGCAGCTTACACTGAAGATGAAGCTTGCCCGGCTGCCGTTAAATCATGATCTTGACAGCTATGACTTTAATTTTGCCTCCGGACTGTCGGCGCAGCAGTTGAACCAACTACGTGAGCTCAACTGGCTGGATCAGTGCTACAATATCATGTTTAGCGGACCATCAGGAACCGGTAAAACATACATCTCTGCAGGGCTGTGTTATGATGCCCTTAGGCGTGGATACAAAGCATACTTCAGGGGCATGAACGATATCCTCGCCACCCTGCGGCTGAAAGAACTCACCCCTACTGCAGCCAAGGAGTTTAAAAGACTTACAGAAGCTCAGCTTATTGTTATTGATGATGTTATGACTCTGCCTCTTGGAAGGGAAGATGGCAACAGGTTCTTTGTCTTCTTAAATCAAATCTACGAGACAACTTCATTCATAATAACAACCAACAAATCACCTGCAGAGTGGGCCAGATCAGTCGACGATGAGACCCTGGCTACTGCTCTGCTTGACAGGTTGCTCTATAAGTGCCAGTTAATCCAACTACAGGGCAAGAGTTACAGAATGCAAAACAGACAGACAATTTTTTAAAACTTGATGAAAGCTTACGAGAAAATAGGCATACTTTTACACCAGAGTCACTGCAGTGTTGTTCCTGAAAACACTGTACTCTTGTTCCCAAATTTACTGCACTTCATTTTCCCGAAATCACTGTATTTCTTTTTCCTGTTTACACCATGATGACCACAGATCCGGTGCCCTAAAGCAGCAATGACCCGGACTTTGTCAAACTGGACAAGTCCTTCCATATCCATGCATAACCCATCATGATCACGAAGAGGATAGATAAAAGAATCAACAGGATTTCCGATATTCTGCTTAGCATTCTGTCATGTTCTTTGTTCGTTGACCGGTTTGACATTAATTGAGTTGGTAATTTTTATGAGTTCTGACGGTTGCTATTTAAGTCCTTGTAATTGTTCTATCATTTGCCTCTCACGGGTAATCTCCTGTTTCAGTTCCTTAACGCTTGGCATATAAAGCTTGTATTTTGAGGCAAAGATCTGTTTGTTTTCATTCAAAAGGCTGTACTTAACTATCGTCTTATCTTTTTCAGCACATAGTATCAGGCCTATGGTTGGATTATCAGCTGTCTGCCTAACCTGATCCTCGAAGTACCTGACATAAAAATCCATCTGCCCGATATCCTGATGGGTCAGTT
>JAVEZD010000218.1:0-3081 GCA_034003165.1 Bacteroidales bacterium
GGAACTGGTTAACATATCTGACACTTGTATAATCCCAGTATTCTGCCAGTCCTGACGTTGGACTGCTGGAATACCCGCTTGGTCCATAAATAATTGCCTCATCACTGTTGGATGCAAGGGACCAGCCACCGTCACTGGGTCCGGAACCTCCGCCCGGGTGCTGATTAAACCCACCACCAGGCCTGTATACAAAATCTTCAATAGGCAGCCTGTTGTACAAAGTTGCCATAAGGGTTTTTACCCCGGCAGGGGTTTCAAACAGGTACTCCTTTGAGACCCTGTCCAGAGGTTCAAGGTCAAGGAAATCCTCACATGCTCCCAATAGAAGAAGAGATGTAAATACTGTAAAATATATCAATCGTTTTCTCATCATCTTACTTATTAAAATTTAACACTCAGACCAAAGTTGAATGATCTCATTATAGGATACGTATTCCCGGCGCCATAGGCTCCTTCATCCCTTTCAGGGTCCATGTCCTTGAGAAAATCATTACAGAATGTGAAGAGGTTGTAACCGTTAACAAAAACCCTGGCACTGCTGAGACCGACAACTTTTGCATATTGAACCGGTATATTATAGCCAAGTTCAACTGATTTGATCCTCAGGTAGGTTGCATCAACCCTCCATTTATCAGTCTGGTTACCTGTTGTCGTACCGGTTGAATTTACAGTAAGAGCTTCCCACTTACCCGGAACCCATTTGGTTGCAGGATCGAACGGGTTATCTGTTTCGTTCTCCGTATGCCAGCGATCGAGGTATCTGGAAAGAAACATCTGATACTGAGTGCCATAACCCCACTGGTCTCCTCTCGATTTGGCCATTGTGAACAGTGAAGAACCTGCAAGGCCTATAGTCAGCGAAAAATTCCTGTAGCTGGCATTCAAAGATGTTCCAAACTGAAGGGGTGGGTTGGTGCCTGCTCCTGACCACATATTAGGAAGCCGGTCATCGTTATTGATTACACCATTGCCATCAGTATCAACAATCTTGTCCATTCCGGGCAACATGAAATAATTACCCGTACTTCCACCCTGAAGAACAGCTGTTTCGAGCTGTGTTATATCGGTCCAGATACCATCTCTTTCGAAACCAAATACTCTTCCCTGGATACGTCCCTTGTCACCATAGGTATCATTGCTGTTATACCATTCATCCCATGTGCTCTGGTTAGGACTGCGTTCGCGGTGTTTGTAATAAGTCCTTGAATAGGTAAGTGTACCTGTGATTCCATAGCTGAAGTTATTGATAGTATTACGATGGGAGATGCTAAGGTCGTATCCCTGCTGCCACTGGTCGTTAAGGTTCTCCTGAGGGAAGTTTGCACCAAAGGTGTTGGGTAGTGAGGATGCCCGGGTTGCAAGAAGACCAATCTCATCCCTCTTGAATACATCGAATACAACACCCAGTTTCCCTTTCCACATTTCAAGGTCAAATCCAAGGTCAACGGTAGTAGTATTAACCCAGCTAAGATTGTTGTTAACTACTCCGGGAGGAACCATACCGAGGGTAAGAACACCGGGATTAAAGACATAACCACCACTTATGCTTCCGAATGTATAGCCTTCATAATACTGGAACGGGTTACCGGCATCACGACCCGATTTACCCCATGAAGCCCTCAGTTTCAAGTCTGTAATAACAGGGATGGCATTTTTGAAAAATGTCTCCTGACCTATTCTCCAGCCTGCTGATATGGCAGGGAAGAAGCCCCATCTCTGACCGGGAGAATACCTATATGAACCATCTTCCCTGAAGCTTACTTCAAGAAGGTATTTGCTCTTATAGTCGTAGTTAAACCTCCCAAGAAATGACAGATACGCCTGTTCACTTCTGGAACCTGTGGCAAGCTGATTGGTAAGACTTCCCTGATCAACTATCGGAGTGGTGAAAAGATCGTCAAACTGTCGCCTTGCCCTGACACCGTTATTGTCTATCCTCCTTATCTGATATACAAGTGTGGATGAAATGTTGTGCTGGTTAAAGCTCCTCCTGTATGATAACTTTGACTGAAGTTCTTTTCTTATAAAGCTGGTGATTTCATTATTAAAGGTTGTCGGGGCAACTGAGGTAGTTTTTGGCATGTCAGTTACGTAGTCGTACAGGATAAAGTTCTTGTACAATACCCTGTTGTCATTGATCTGCCCGTCATATGCAGCCGTAATGCCCACTGATAATCCCTTGACCACAGGAATTTCATAATTAAGATCAACCTGTGTCTGATACTGGAACCTCTTGGTGTTGTTATATCCCGACATATCTTCAGATAATTCAGCAAAAACGTTTGTGTTTTCTGAAGGCACCTGGGTATAATGGTTCGGATTGGCAAGCGTGGTCGGGCCTATGCCACGGTCGTTGGTGATTATCCTTTTAAAAGTCCAGGTTGTCCCTCTTGTAGGCTGAACCGTATTTTCATTCCTGCCATAAAAGGATACACCCAGGGTCAGGCCTTTGGCGAGCTTACCTTCTACATTGGTACGGAATGTATACCTTTCGTACTGCTCCAACTCATTGTTTTTAAAGTAACCTCCGTCATTATTATAACCCAGGCTCGAGAAAAAGGTAATAACATCATTACCACCCCTTGCATTAAAAGTCAGCTCATTCGTCTGAACATTCTTCCTTACAAGATTATCCCACCAGTTGTAATCCGTATAACCCGGCTCGTTGTTTGCTTTCCACTTTGCAAGGTCTGATTCACTTGTATAAGGCACTCCTTCGGAGTTCCTACGCATCTCGTTGAACATATACCTCATTGTATACGCGTCAACATTGATTGTCGACCAGTCGTTTGTTGGTGATTTAACAGAATGCATCGCATTAAGAGAGAATTCTGTCTTACCGGCGAAACCTTTTTTGGTTGTTACAATGAAAACACCGTTCGCAGCACCAAGACCATAAATTGAAGCGGCAGCATCCTTAAGAACCGATATGCTTTCGATATCCTCCGGATTAAGTCTTTCAAAATCGTCCATATTGTCACGAACCACACCATCAATTACAAGAAGCGGTTCACCAAAACCCCTGACACTTATCCTGGAGTTGAATGTTCCCGGCTCACCGGTCTGCTGACGGATCTGAAC
>JAVEZD010000219.1:0-3054 GCA_034003165.1 Bacteroidales bacterium
TCAGTCTGCTGAGTATGCTTCTCGTATTTATTATAAGGTATTCACAGCAGGTAATTATTCTTCATACACCAGCGGCACTTACCTATTTTGTATTCATCATATTATCAACCCTTCGGCTTGATTTTAAGCTTTCCCTCTTCACCGGAGTATTATCTGCACTTGAGTATGTATTAATCTCGGTATTTTTCAGGGACTATACGATCCAGTCTGAAACATCAGGATTATTGCATACCAACATTCAAATTTTCGGATATGGATTATTGTTTGTCATCACGGGAACAGCTTCAGGATTTGTAGCGGGCCTCATAAAAAAGAAGATGCTGGCCTCCTTTTTTTCTGTTAAAGAGAAAAATGAGGTTATTGACCTTTTTGGCCAGCAGATATCTCACCAGATAGCACATGAAATATTGAAGGACAAGCAGGGGCATACCGGGAGAAGAAAGAATGTATGCATAATGTTCCTGGATATCAGAGATTTTACTCCATTTTCCGAATCCCGAGAACCAGAGGAGGTGGTCAGCTACCTGAATAGCCTGTTCGGTTTTATGATTGAAATTGTTCAGAAGCACAATGGAATTATCAACCAGTTTCTGGGGGATGGTTTCATGGCCACATTCGGGGCACCCGTTTCGGATCCTGAAAGTGTTATTCATTCAGTTGAAGCAGCGCGGGAAATTGTAATCAGGAAAACTGAGGAAACGCTGAAAGGGAACATTCCCCCTACAAGGATAGGAATCGGTCTTCATTATGGAGAAGCAGTAACCGGGAACATCGGTTCTGCAATGCGCAAACAATACTCAATTACCGGTAGTGTTGTCAACATTGCATCCAGAATAGAGAAGCTTACCAGGCAGTATAAAACTGAAGTTCTAGTATCGGAAGAAGTTGTTTCAGTCGTGGATGAAAAGATCCGGAATGAATTCAGTTCCGTCGGAATGGTAAAGGTAAAGGGTAGTGAAAGGATGATATCGCTGTTCAGATTAAGAGAACCTGTTCAAAAAAGAAAATGATGAAAATGAAAAAGTTAAACCAGTTATTGCCCGATGTGGAAGAATATGTAACCGTGCTTTTCACCAGGGAATGGCCCGATAGCCTTGTCTATCATAATATTGACCACACACTCAGGGTTGTAAAAAATGCGGAGCTTATCGGCACTCATGAAAACCTGAATGAAGAGGAGATGGATATAGTGAAAATTGCAGCCTGGTTTCATGATGTGGGATACCTGAAACAATATAGGGATCATGAGGAGGTCAGCATTCATATTGCAGAAGGATTCCTGAACGGCAAAGGAGTTGAAAGGAAGCATGTGGAGCGAATAACCGAATGTATAAGATCTACTGTTATTCCCCAACATCCGGCCGATAAGGTATCTGCCGTGCTATGTGATGCAGATATGATGCATCTGGGGATGGAACAGTATCCCGGTATAATCGGGAAGCTAAGGTATGAGTGGGAAAATATGGGTGTCAGATCCTTGTCAGAAAAAAAGTTCACAAAGAAATCTATAAAAATCCTGATGAACCACAAATTCCATACTGCTTATTGCCGGAAAGAATTGTCGGGGATTAAAGAGCAAAATCTTAAAAATCTGGCGTCTTCCCTTTCATCAGGCAGCCCTTTGACCGGAAAGAAGCTGAAAGCCAGTAGGAAGGCTAAAACCGGGCAATATTCACGCGGTGCAGATTCGATGCTTCGGCTTACCGCCCGCAACCAGATTAGCCTGAGTTCAATTGCAGATAACAAATCCAATATCCTGATTTCTCTGAATGGCATTATTATTTCCCTGGGGCTGGCCTTGCTGGTGAGGAAATTTGAAGAAAGACCCGAATTCATAATCCCGACTTTGATTTTTCTCATTTTCAGCCTGGCGACCATTGTCCTCGCCATACTTTCGACCCGTCCCGACATATCATCCGGAAAATCCGGCAGTCATAATGTCAGGTCAAAAAAGGTTAATCTCCTGTTTTTCGGTAATTTTTATAAGATGAATATCGAAGAGTATGAAAGGGGAGTGGAGGAATTGTTCAATGATGATCCCTACCTCTATTCGGCAATGATCAGGGATCAGTATTACCTTGGAAGGGTACTGGCAAGAAAGTACAGGCTTCTGAGACTTACATATGGTGTTTTTATGATAGGGCTGATAATTTCAGTCGGCTCTTTCATTCTTGTTTATCTGCCAATCTAAAGAAGATTATGAACAGATTGTCATCCATAATAAGCATTTTGATACTGTCAGTTTCCATTGCAATGATTTCATGTTCCAGTTCTGGTGACGAAGCTGAAGCTGAAATGGAAAGCTATGGATTTGCATATGATTTGACTGCTCCGGATGCTGATTATGAATTACCTGACGACCTGGATGAGATTTCAGGAATATCATGGTACAACCATAATAAACTTGCATGCATACAGGATGAGAAGGGAATAATTTACCTCTTCGATGAAGTGACAGAGGGAATATCGGGTTCATATCCCTTTGCCAGGCACGGCGACTATGAAGATATTACCGTTTATCAGGATACTGCCTGGGTTCTCAAAAGCAATGGTACAATATACAAGGTTACAAACTTTGCCGGATCCGGCCGCGAAACATTCATAATTCCAACTGCTCTTTCCTCGAGGAACGATACTGAAGGAATGGCTTATGATATCAGTGAAAAAGTTCTGCTGATATCCTGTAAAAATGAGCCCTCCATCGACGGAAAGGAAAGATTTGACGGTTTCAGGGCTATTTATCGTTTTGATGCAAATGACAACAAACTGGAAGAAAAGCCGGGATATCTGATTGACCCCGAATGGTTTAATGATTTAGCTGAAAACACATACGTTAAAAGGGTATCATTGAGCCTGGCAAGGAAGCTTCAACTGGCAAGGAACAATATTTTTAATCCCTCGGGACTTGCAATTCACCCCTTGGAGGACGACCTGTATGTTATTTCAGCCTTTCCCGGAAGGCTGATAGTAATGAAACGCGATGGCAGTGTCAGCCATATTAAAACACTTGACAAACGAATCTTTCGGCAACCCGAAGGGATAAGCTTCTCCTCC
>JAVEZD010000220.1:0-3004 GCA_034003165.1 Bacteroidales bacterium
CCTGAATAGTTATGTGCATATTTATACTCCCTGCCATAACCCAGGTCCTTCATGAGGCCTGTAGGTGCATTTCTGAGATGCAGGGGTACGGGAAGGTCTCCTGTTTCCCTTACTGCCGCAATGGCATTTTCGATTGCCATATATGCTGCGTTGCTCTTGGGTGATGTGGCAAGATAAATGACAGTCTCAGCCAGTATTATCCGTGATTCGGGCCAGCCGGTGAGGTTGATGGCATCAAAACAGGCCTGCGCAAGCAAAAGGGCATTGGGATTAGCCAGCCCTATATCCTCAGCGGCCAGTATCACCATTCTCCTTGCTATAAACTTAGGATCTTCTCCTCCCTCTACCATCCTTGCCAGCCAGTATACGGCAGCATTCGGATCACTGCCCCTCATTGACTTGATAAAAGCGGAAACGATGTCGTAGTGCTGCTCACCGTTCTTGTCGTATACAGCCAGGTTTCTCTGGATGTGCCTGATAACCATCTCGTTGTCAATAACAACCTTTTTTTCAGCATCGTCCCCGGCCTCTGATACCACAACCAGTTCGAGTGCATTGAACAGTTTGCGTGCATCACCTCCCGAAATCCTGATAAGGGCTTCATATTCTGCTATCTCAATCTTAATCGCTGAGAGATGGATATCGCGTGTAAGCGCCTTGTCAACAAGACCTTTAAGCTCATCTTCATTAAGGGGGTACATGGAATAAACCTGGCAGCGTGACAACAGGGGTGAGATTACTTCAAATGAAGGGTTCTCGGTTGTCGCACCTATAAGGGTCAGTATGCCCTGCTCAACAGCGCCCAGCAGGGAGTCCTGCTGCGACTTGTTGAACCTGTGAATCTCATCTATAAAGAGTATGGGGTTGGGCTGGTTGAAGAACTGCTGTTTTCTCGCCTTCTCTATGGTTTCCCTTACATCCTTAACTCCCGAATGGACTGCGCTCAGATGAAAGAATGGCCTTTTCAGGGTGTGTGCAATGATTCCGGCAAGGGTTGTTTTTCCAACCCCGGGAGGGCCCCATAATATAAAGGAAGGGATATTGCCCGATTCAATAGCCCTGCGCAGTATTGCATTTCTGCCTACAAGATGCTCCTGGCCGCAGAAATCATCAATATCTTTCGGCCGCAGCCTTTCTGCCAGTGGTTGATTTGCCAGCATCATTCCAAATTTCTGTAAAAGTATAAAAAACTATCGGCTTGACACCCGTCGCGGCGTTTTTGAAAGATCATGACAGCATCCGTTGTTTCATCAGGGCCTTTGTAGTTTAAGATTTTTTACTAAATTGCTTCAAAATTATTTTCCTGAAATGAAATAAATTAATACTTTTAACGGTTGAAATAGTAATTTTCAGTCAATTATTGCATTTATAAATTCTTGATTACTGTCATATATTTACTAAGTTATGAAAAAGCCTCTTCTAATTTTTATTATCATTCTGGCAGTATTATCAGCCCTTCCTTTCATAAGTTTTGTCCGGTGGGTATTCCAGGAAAAGAAACCTATGGATATCATTATAGTTGACAAGACTGTTCCCACCCTCGACCGGATAAAGCATAAATCGTTCAACTGGGTGCTTACCAGCGGGAGATTTGTAAGCAAGGATAAGAAAAGCAGCTATTCATACAGGAAAGATTATTACGGCTTTGCTCCGACAAAGCCTCTCAAGGAAAGGGGAAGCGTTAAAAATGAGTACCGCCTGTCCGATATGATCGAACTGCCGGAGAAAAGTGATGCTCTTTATATTGCGGATACTTACGGAGTCTTTTTTAATGACTGGTACAGCGGAATAAACAAAAGCAGGAAGTCAAGGAAACTTTATGGTGGCTTAAACAATAACGACTATCTCCTTATAAATGAAATGAAGGAGAGAAACAAACTGGTTATCCTTGAATATAATTCCTTTGATTATCCCACTGCTCAGTTCGAGGCTTTCAGAACCCAGGAAAAACTTGGAATTTCCTTCTCGGGATGGACCGGTAAGTATTTTGCCAGCCTCGATACCACCACAAAGGATTTTCCAATCTGGATGACGGCCATGTACAGGAAACAGCACAGGAAACCATGGACCTTCACAAAACCCGGAGTTGTCCTTATAACAGAGAAGGATATTATTGTACTTGAAGAAGGCTCCCATCTCACAACTGCACTGCCTGTTATACTTACAGGTCCGGAAGACTCTCAGAAATTCGGAGTTCCCGAATCCGTTACCTTTGACAAGTGGTTTGATATTATTGATCCTCTGACAAACAATGTAATATCAAGCTTTGATCTTAATGTTACTCCCCAGGGTGATTCACTGCTCGCTGATTTCGGATTGTCCGCTTCATTCCCTGCTGTGGTTCAGGAACCTGTAAACGGTAATACATGGTATTTTTCAGGCGACTTTGCCACCAATAAGGTAATGTACTGGACATCAAGGATAAAAGGTATTGAAAAGCTCAAGGGCATCCTTTATTCATCGCGTCCCGATGACCCCCGCCGATTCTTCTGGGTATATTACAAACCTTTGATAACATCTATATTTGATAACTATTATAATTCAATAAACAAATAACTGACAGGTTGTTCAGTAGATCTATAGAGACAGGTCCCCGGTACCTGTCTTTTTTTATAATTATATTTTTTGATTTTAATTGTCTGATAGCCTACTTTGGGTGGACTGACAGGCCGTTGATCTCAGGGTAGCTGGATGTCTGATAATACAGATATGTTTATGTAAATGCAAAATATGTTTATGTTTCCCGGGTGGATATATTTTATTTTATTGTCATGAGAAGTACATCTGCCTGAAAATTATATACTTTAGAGGTTTTGTTTTAAAGACAGAAGAGTTTCTTAAATAAGAATGATTATCAAATGAGAATTTCCATCGTTCAGTATGATATAGTGTGGGAGGATAAAGAAGCCAATTTCGACAGGATTGAAAAGATAATCAGTGGAAGCAAGGCTGGTTCAGATATAATAATCCTTCCCGAGATGTTCACTACCGGGTTCTCCATGAA
>JAVEZD010000221.1:0-2984 GCA_034003165.1 Bacteroidales bacterium
ACTGAAGAGTCATTGGCTTTCAGCACCTTCCCTTCAAGGACTGGATAAAAGTATGCATAGGAAAGAACCAGAAAGGTGAAGACAATAAGAAGATGTGGCAGCAGGGATTTCAGATTTTTCATCAGTATATAATTTTCATTTTAATGGTCTGATGGAACCCACATGCAGGTGATTATTATAATATTGTGTTTTTGTATTCAAATACATGTGGGTTTCATCATTTGTATTTTTGATTTAAAAGGTCTGTCGGAACCCACATGTATAAAAATTATTTACATGCGTGTTTATGTATTCATTAAATGTGGGTTTCATACCTGTAAAATTTATCTTAAGTATCACATAATCTGTCGCGTAAAGCGGCAAAAAGCCTATGGATTAAATACGTTGTCGTTTCTATTAACAGTTACCGGTTCTAAAGCTTTCATCTTATTGCTGTTGACTTTGAAGAAAACCTGATCATCCGGAACAATAAAAGTATGATTATTTTAATATTTTGAGAATAAAATAAATGAATTCTTGTCTTATTGCTTTAATTTGGAGCCCTGATCAGGGATTCTCAGTGAATAATTGAAATGGCCATGGATCCGGTGCCGGAAGTAAAAATATCAGTAATAACGGTCTGCCGAAACAGTGCGGCAACTGTTGAGAAAACCATAAAAAGTGTTCTGGAACAGACCTATGGGAATATCCAGTATATCATTATCGACGGTAATTCTGATGATGGCAGTGATGAGATCTTTGCACGTTACCGAAGCAGGATTGATGTTCTTGTAAGCGAACCGGACAGGGGTATCTATGATGCCATGAACAAGGGCATCGGTTATGCCACAGGCGACTGGGTCTGCTTCATGAATGCCAACGACAGGTTTCATGATGAAAAGGTGCTTGAGGATATCTTCAGCGACGGGCCCGGCGATGACATCATTTACGGATACTGTATTGACCCGGCTGACGGAAGGAGTATTAAGCCACTGCCTCTTGAGAAATTCTGGAAAAGAATCCCCATGAACCATCAGTCGGCCTTTGTCAGGACTGAATATCACAGGCAGTATCCTTTCGACCTGAGGTACAGGATAAGTTCAGTATATGATTTTTTCTACCATTGGTATTGCCAGGGACTCAGATTCAGATATATAGACAGACCTGTGGCTGTGTATGATATGACAGGGCTTTCGTTCTATGCCTTTGAATGGCTTTGGGATTATATCCGGATTGCCATGAAATACTCGCGCGGAAAATGGATAAGGGTGGTTTTCCGTTTCTTATACATGGTTATGGTCAGGATCTGGATCAATCTTTTTAAAAGATGATCAAAGGCCATAGATCTTCATTATAAGATCTGTCTTTTCTTTATTTACACCGGAGCCTGCGGTTTTTATAAAGACGCAATCGTTCTGCGAGTTGAATGTTCCGTGGGGAGGGTATTTTAAAACCAAAGTAAAGCCCATCTTCTCCAGCAGGCCGGTTACTTCGGGGAGCAGTTTTATCCCTTTGTAAAGAGGAAAAGTGAACAATTCAAGATGGAGTCCGCAGCATGATTCTGTCAGGAACTTTTCAGCCCCGATGAGAATCTCGTATTCAGCACCCTGGGCATCGATCTTCATAAAGTCGAAAGTAAAGGGCAGATCAAGTTGCCTGAGGGTCGCATCGAGGGTGGTGCATTCTATCTGTTCTGTTTTTACCAGGGCCGAACGTTCGTGCCATGTTGAGGCAAGATGTCCGGGGCCTGTCATTCTGAGACTCTCAAAGTTGCTGTTTACAAAGTCGAAGTTCTGCTCAAACAGCGAAGATCCTGTTGATCTGAATCCTTTGTATACATGAAAAGGGCGGATAGTAGTGCAGCTCCAGAGGGCATTTGGTGAGACAATAATATTGTTGTTTGCTTTTCCTGTTCCCAGGGGTTCAAAGGAAAGCAGTTTCCGGATATGGCAGGCATTGGACAGCCATGGCTCGGGAAGGTGACCGGATGAGCCGACATCAATAAAGTTGATGCTGCCCCTGTCCCTGTAGTTTATAATACCCCTTCCGCTGACCCTGTTTGATACCCTTTTTGCCAGTTTCCTGAAGGGGCGGGTTATGCTTATCCTGCTCATATAAAACTTATATGCAATAATTCTATACTTCCGGATCGTGAAGCAGCTTGCTTATGCCACCGTCGTATTCTATAAATGCTCCTGTAAGGAAAATGTTTCTCTCACAAAGGGTATAGACCAGCTTTGACAGTTCGACAGGACTACCTATACGGTCAACGGGATGGAACTTTTTAAGTTGCAGATATTCTTCACGTGTCAGTCCGGCCTTAAGCATAGGAGTGTCAATTGCAGCGGGAGCAATGCAGTTTACCATTATATCTGGGGCCAGCTCGAGCGACAGGTTCTGGGTCATGGTTTTTATTGCCCCCTTTGTGGTTGCATAGATAAGGAAGCCCTTTTTGCTGTGCGAAGAGTGTATGCTGCCGATATTGACAATACTTCCTCCCATAAGGTGTTTCCGCAGCTTTTTGCAGAGCATGTAACCGGCAATCACATTAACATTGAAACTCTCGGCCCAGTCATCATAGCTGAATTCATCGAATTTCTTTTTAATCTGCACTGCCGCGTTGTTTATAAGTGCATCGATGTGCGTGATGTTATTTCTATCAATGGTTTCAAGGATCTGATCGGTTGATTCTTCAACCTTATTAAGGTCGGTTGTTATTTTAATGTCGGCATTTGAAAATGCTTCACGTTTGTCGGTGCCGATAACGAACCATCCTTTTTCTCTGAAGAAGTCGACCATCACACTGCCTATACCTCCAAGGCATCCTGTTATTAAAATAGTTTTTTGCATATCTGTTATTAGTTAGTTTAGTATCACATGCCAAGATTTTCCTTAAGCATTTTTATCGAGTTAAGGTGAACCCTTGTCCAGTAACGAGGGCTTGAGTTTGTGTTATGGCTCAGGATAATTGCCCTGTCGGAGCTTCTGAACGGAGAGCTTGCCGG
>JAVEZD010000222.1:0-2974 GCA_034003165.1 Bacteroidales bacterium
CTTTACAGGAATCTTTCTGAGCAACCTCCAGACCCGCGAGGAATTTGTTCACCTTATAGGTTCAAGGCTCCACTGAAATCATGTAATATTCTGATCCTTCTGCACAGGAAGAGCACATTTATTAATACAAGTAAAACAAACCCGGTTCAGGCAACTTGTTATGAAACCCACATGTATTGTAGACAAGAACACGTATGTATATGATTTTCAAATATGTGGGTTATATCAGACCATTAAAATAAAAACTATATACTGATGAAACCCGCATGTATTTGAATACAAAAACACAATATTATAATAATCACCTGCATGTGGGTTCCATCAGACCATTAAAATAAAAATTATATACTGATGAAAGCTTTTGTATTCCCCGGACAGGGGGCACAGTTCCCGGGTATGGGAAAACATCTTTACGAAGACCACCACATTGCCAGGGACCTTTTTGACAGGGCTGATTCCATCCTTGGATTCTCTATCACCCAACTTATGTTCGGGGGTTCCGATGAAGACCTCAGGCAGACAAGGGTAACACAGCCTGCCATATTCCTTCATTCGGTAATCCTGGCTGAGGTCATGGGAGAAAAGTTTGACCCTGATATGGTTGCCGGTCATTCACTGGGAGAGTTTTCTGCCCTGGTGGCAGCGGGGGCGCTGTCGTTTGAGGATGGACTGGTACTTGTTTCAAAGCGGGCTCTTGCAATGCAGAAAGCCTGTGATAATGCTCCTTCAACGATGGCTGCCATAATAGGACTGGATGACACTGTGGTCGAAGAGGTATGCAGTATGGTTCCCGGAACGGTTGTACCTGCCAACTACAACAGCCCTGGCCAGATTGTCATATCGGGAAGCATTGAAAGCATTGACCTTGCCATAGGCATACTCAAAGAGAAAGGTGCGAAACGGGCTCTGAAACTTGCAGTCGGGGGAGCCTTCCATTCTCCTCTTATGGAGGCCGCACGGAAAGAACTTGAAGAGGCCATAGGCGAAACTGCCTTCACACGACCTGTTTGTCCCATATACCAGAACGTAAATGCAAGTCCCTCGACCGATCCTGAAGCAATAAGGGAGAACCTTGTGCTTCAGCTGACCTCCCCCGTAAGATGGACCCAGAGCATCCGTAACATGATAGCAGCCGGAGCTATGTCGTTTACAGAAGTCGGTCCTGGTTCAGTACTTCAGGGTCTTGTCAGAAAGATAAACGGAGATGTAAATGTCGGTCAGGCCCAGGCCGGTTAATCACGTTTGCCGGGCTTGTAAATCACTCCCGTATTTTTTTTGCCGTCTATCATGATATCGAGCGGCTCACTGAATCTTACATGCCTTATGAACCTGTCCTGGTACACCGCCTCCAGCCGGTTCAGCCATCCGACATCATAGTGCCCTTCGTTTATATACGGGTTTAGAGTAAAATATCCGACACGGAACGATATAAGGTTCTGGAAGAAATGTGTCCCCTGGCTGGGATCTATCCTGAAGTTCTTAAGACCCGATTCAACAATAATGCGTGCCGCCGATATCTGCGGCCATTTTACAGGAATGCCCAGCCATGGGTCGGTTGAGCCCCAACGGCCGGGTCCGATAAGCACATAGCCCCTTCCCTCTTTTGCAAACAGGGAATTGATCCTGTCTATCTCAATTGCTATGTTCTTGGTTTCTGATGGGTTGAAGGATTCGGGCCTCACATACACAAGATCGTGAATTTCCTTAAACAGCCCGTTGCCAAGGGCAGCCTCCGAATAAATAATGGCGTCGTCTGTATTAACAGTGCCCAGATGAATATTATGATTCTCGTCAGTATGAACCACAGGCCTTATCTGAAGGAAGTTAAATACCTTCGGTGTTCCCGGTGGTGTTTCAAGGTTGGCGGCAAACTCAATCTCAATATGGTTGTTCATCTCACGATGACCAAGCTCAAGAAGGGTGTTAAGTATCCCGGCAAGAGGGAATGACTTGTGCTGAAGAATTCCGGCAAAAGTAATAAGCTTCTGACCCGGATACATTATTCCATCACGGAGAATATTATTGTTCCTGTCGAACGAAGAGGCAACAAGCTTCATAGCTGCGTGATTCTCCACATCATTGATCCCCAGCCGGAGTATATTAATCCCGTCGTCGGTGGAAGGCACAAAACTCTCAATCCTCAGATCAAGGGCACGGAACTCTTTCTGGGTATCCCTCAACGCATAATCAGGAGATGAGAGCTGAAGTATCTTTCTGGGATGCTTCGGGCAAAACCTGAGTGACTGACCTCCCTCCACTATCAGTTTGCCAAGCCCAAAAGCTATATTGGCAATACCATCTTCAACCTTTTCAGAACCAATAGGATAATAGTTGATCGAACGTGCTACCCCCGAGAGTGTCGGATAGAAGATATCACCATGCCTGTTGCCGCACACCTCCTGAAGGATAATACCCATCTTTTCCTCATCGATTACATTGGCCGTGGCTGCCATATATGCCTTGCTCCCCCTGTAAAATACCGAAGCGTATACTTCTTTTATGGCATCCGATAAAACCTTAACCATCAGCTTATTGTCATGTATCCTGGGTATCATATAGGTCGAATAGATACCTGCAAAAGGCTGATAATGTGAATCTTCCAGCTTACTGGATGACCTCACTGCAATGGGATGGGTTCTGGAGACGCTGAGGAAAGCATAGAAATCCTGATAAACCCTCCCGGGCAATTCAGCAAAGAGAAATTTCTCAAGAATCTCATTGTCGGAAATATCGGATAGTGCTACTGAATACAGATTATTATGATCCATGAACTCGTCAAAGATATCAGTACTCAGAACCACTGTTCTGGGAATCGTTATAAGCACATCAGGGAACCTGTTAAACAGTTTGTTTTCCTTAATAAGACGATTTATGAAGGCCAGCCCGCGGGCCTTTCCTCCTATCGATCCCTCCCCTATCCTTGAAAATATCTGGTACTCATCAAAACTTGTCTTGTCAAACTTGGCAATTACCC
>JAVEZD010000223.1:0-2962 GCA_034003165.1 Bacteroidales bacterium
ATAGTAAGGAACGTAAGCATGGGCGTTGAGAAGATTGATGTTAAGATGCTCAGACAGATACCCATGGGTATGGGTGAGGCCGATATAGTAAAGAGCTCACTTATGCTTCCGGGAATCCAGACCGTGGGTGAGGCTTCGGGGGGATTCAATGTAAGAGGAGGGAGCAGCGATCAGAACCTTGTTCTTCTTAATAATGCCCCTGTCATCAATTCGTCGCACTTCTTTGGTTTCTTTTCGGCCTTCAACTCCGATATGATATCTGATGTAACCCTGTACAAGAGCGGGATGCCGGCACGCTTTGGCGGCCGTCTGTCATCTGTGATGGATATAAGCCTGATGGAGGGGAACAGTGATAAGCTTAAGGTCAGCGGAGGGATAAGTCCTGTGACCGGAAGGCTGATGGTCGAAGGTCCTCTTGTAAAAGGCAAAAGTTCTTTTATTGCAGGAGGAAGAGCAACATATTCCGACTGGATCCTCAACATGCTCAGGGATGAAAAGCTTAAGAAAAGCAGTGCCGGTTTTTATGATTTCCAGGCCATGGTTACTACTGCAATAAACGAAAAAAACAGCCTGTCATTGTCGGGTTACCTTAGCAACGATATGTTCTCATACTACAGGGAAAATGCTTTCAACTACGGAAACCTTGCAGCCACTCTCAGATGGAAACATACTTTCAGCAGGGAGTTTTCGGTTGACTTTCAGGCCATAATGAGCAACTACGATTATCAGCTCGACTTTAACCGCGACTCCACCTCCTTCAGTTCAAACTTCTACAGCCTTAACCAGAAGATAGCACGTGCCGACTTCCTTTATAATCCATCGGGCCGGCACAGAATGGAATTTGGCCTTGACGCAACATGGTATTCGCTGCTGCCGGGAGAAAGAATACCCTTTGGCGACTTTTCTGTTGTCGGACCGCTTACTCTTGAGAAGGAAAGAGCTCTTGAACCTGCTCTTTATTTCTCAGATGAGTTTGAAGTATCATCCTCTCTTCTGCTTTCAGGGGGGGTAAGGGCCATCTTCTTTACTTCATTCGGTCCTGGTACCGACTATATCTACTCGGACGGTCTGTCCAGGTCGCCGGCTACAATCTCCGATAGTGTCATGTACGGGACGGGAGATGTAAGGGAGTTTTATCCGGAGATAGAACTCAGGTTTACCTCGCGACTGATACTATCACCCAGGGCATCTTTGAAATTGGGGGTGCAAAGGGTTTACCAGCATGTTCATATGCTTTCAAACACAACTTCAATGTCGCCCACCGATGTCTGGATCCTCAGTGACAGATATGTCAGGCCACAGCGCGGAGATCAGGTCTCGGCCGGTCTGTACAGGAACTCGCGCAGGCGGACCGTTGAGACATCTGTTGAGGCCTACTACAAATGGCTGGATAACATACTTGATTACAAAAGCGGCGCTCAGCTGCTCATGAACAGATATCCCGAGACCGATGTCATAAGCGGCACAGGAAAGGCTTATGGCATCGAGCTTATGGTACGAAAACAATCCGGAGCCCTGACTGGCTGGATCAGTTATACATGGTCGAGGGTGCTGCTTAAGGTCGACGGACAATATGATGAGGAGAGAGTTAACGGTGGAGAGTATTTCCCGGCCAGCTACGACAAACCCCACGATCTGAAGATAGTCGCCAATCTGAGAGCTTCAAGGCGTTTCAGCCTTACTTCGGGATTTAACTATAACACAGGAAGACCTATTACTTATCCTGTTGCCTTTTATGACTTCAATAACAGAACCCAGGTAAGCTATTCGGAAAGAAACGAATACAGGATCCCGGATTATATGAGACTTGATCTCTCGGCTACTCTTAACGGCAACCTTAAAGCGAAGAAGCTGAATCATTCATCATTGTCATTCACAGTATATAATGTGCTCGGAAGGAAGAATCCATATTCAATATTCTTTAAGAATGAAGACGGCGCTTTAAAGGGATATCAGATGACCATCTTTGCACGACCGGTGTTTATGCTTACATACAACTTCAGGATTCTTGGCAATGCCTCAGGCGATTTTTAGAAGGATATCGCTGACTCAGCCGATCATACCAGCTTCTGCTCAATGGCATATCTTACAAGAGATGCAGTGTTTTTTACATTAAGCTTGAAGAGAAGATTTTTCCTGTAGCTCTTGATGGTCTCATTACCCAGGTAAAGCTTATCAGCTATTTCCTGATTTGTATATCCTTCAGTTATAAGCCTTAGCAGTTCACTTTCCCTTCTTGTAAGAAAGATATGTTTCTCAGTGTTTTTATTCATAAGGATGTCAACATCGTGGCAAAGAAAGATCTCTCCCTTCATTACTGTCTCAATACCTTTTATTATCTCTTCAGGCATGGCATTCTTTAGCACGTAACCTGAAGCTCCGTTGGCCATCATCCTGCTTACACAGGAGAATTCGCTGAAGCTGGTTATTGCAAGTATCCTTATTCCCGGGCAGTTTTCCATAATCTCTTTACAAAGGTCAATCCCAGAAGCATCGGGGAGGTTTATATCAAGAAGCACAAGATCAAACGACGATGATCGGAGTAATTTACGACATTCAGCGGCTGAAGAAGCGATACCGGGTTCTTCGGAAAGTCTGTACTCTTTCAGAAGCGACTGAATTCCTTCAGCAAGCAGGGGATGGTCATCAACAATAAGTATCCTGTGCATGGTATTCAACAATTAAATTCAACATTGATTTCGGAACCTTTTCCGGGCGAACTAAATATCTCAAGTTTTCCTCCAAGTGAGTTAATCCTTGACTTTATGTTTTTAAGTCCGGTCCCTTCACCTTGCTCAGCAGCTTCAATGTTAAACCCCTTTCCGTTATCTTCAACCACAACACTTACCCTTGAATCGTCAACAATAAGCTGAACATTTATACTATCGGCCGTAGAGTGTTTCAGTGCATTATTCACAAGTTCATTTACTATCCTGTATATCGCTATTTCAAGTTTATCGTC
>JAVEZD010000224.1:0-2950 GCA_034003165.1 Bacteroidales bacterium
AGAAAAAAGTATTTTATCCTGAGTATTAATCATTTGTAGCGGCACGAATATAGGTTCAACTACTTAGATGCTATATTATATAGTTGATTATTAGTCATTTACCACGTTTAAGTATTGGAGTTTTACTTTTTACTTTTTACATTAAACTTTAAACTTTAAACTTTCTAACCCGCTATTATATACACACTTACAACCCTATATCCATTTACTTTGTTCTTTTATCTTTTATCTTTTATCTTTCCTTCCAAAAGGTTTTTTTACATTAAAACATTAATCAATTTATAGTACATGCGTACCAAAGCAGTAAGGATATACGGGAAGAAGGATCTTCGGCTTGAGGAATTTGAACTTCCTCCCATGGGGGATGATGAGATACTGGCGCAGGTTGTATCGGACAGCATATGTATGTCGTCGTACAAAGCCGCCCTGCAGGGGGCCGAACATAAGAGAGTACCCGATGACATAGATGTCAACCCCACCATGATAGGCCATGAGTTTGCCGGGGTGATCAAAGAAGTTGGCCGGAAATGGCAGCATAAGTTCAGGCCTGGGCAGAAGTTCTCGATCCAGCCTGCCATGAACCATATGGGGACACTCAATGCGCCGGGTTACAGTTACCGGTATATCGGAGGTGATGCCACATACATAATCATTCCCGACATAGTCATGGAAGCCGACTGTCTACTCGTTTATGAGGGAGAGGCTTTTTTCCCTGCATCGCTTTCAGAGCCTATGTCATGTATAGTAGGGGCCTTTCATGCCAGCTACCATGTTCCTCCCGGCACCTATGTACATGAGATGGGCATCAGGGAAGGCGGTAACATGGCGATCCTGGCGGGTGTCGGACCCATGGGTCTCGGAGCCATTGACTATGCCCTGCATAACGAAAGGAAACCCGGACTGCTTGTTGTTACTGATATAGATGAAAGAAGGCTTGCAAGGGCGGCCTGCCTCTTCACCCCTGAAAAAGCCCTTGAGCAGGGAGTGAGGCTTTTGTACGTAAACACGGGAATGGAGAAGGATCCAGTGAAGCAGTTAAGGGATATCACAGGGGGAAAAGGTTATGATGATGTTTTTGTGTTTGCCCCTGTACGGCAGGTTATTGAGCAGGGAGATGCAATACTGGGCTTTGACGGCTGCCTTAATTTCTTTGCAGGACCTACGGATCCTGCATTCACGGCCGGACTGAATTTCTACAATGTGCATTATGCTTTTACTCATATAACGGGCACATCAGGCGGCAACACCGACGACATGAGGGAATCCCTGAGACTGATGGGTGAGGGCAGGATAAATCCTGCAGTGATGATAACCCATGTTGGCGGACTCGACGCTGTAGTAGACACCACGCTTAACCTTACAGGCATTCCGGGAGGGAAGAAGCTTATCTATACAAACATATCCATGCCCCTTATTTCGCTTTATAAACTAAGGGAAGCCGGAGAGAAGGATCCCTTCTACAGGGGTCTGCATGAGATTGTTGAGAAGAATGATTATATCTGGTCGCTTGAAGCAGAGAGATACCTTCTTGCCAATGCCAGGCCGGTATAGACTGCCGGCTGTATAAGGTCACTGTCACTTTATGTATCGTGAAGCAAGGTCGCGGGATATATAGTTGTCGTATCCCATACATACATCCGAGGCAAAATCGATACCACATTCAACAAGCTTATGCCACATCTCCCCTCCCATTGACCTGATCTGCTCCGCATTGATGCCGAGGTTGCAGATAGCCCGGATAAGTCCTGCATTAAAGTTATCGCCTGCTCCGATGGTACTCACGGGTTCTATTTTCCTGACGGGGTAATCGGCAGAAAAAGAGTGAGTCCTGACAAATACCCCTTTTGAGCTTGCAGTATAGATCAGGCAGGGACATAGTTCACTGATGACATTCCAGGCCTCGTCAGCTGTTGAAGCACCGAATATGTTGAAGAAATCCTCATCAGACCCCCTTACAAGGGATGCAGCGCTTATGTTATGGGTTATCAGGGGCTTTACAAGGGGCAACTCGGGAAGATGGGCCGACCTGAAATTGGGATCATAGATTATTAAAGCATCGTTGCCGACAGCACTATGAAGCAGGGTCCTGAGCTTCTCCCTAACCTCTGCCGTAATGGCATAGATTGATCCGAAGAGAAGTATATCGTCTTTTGAAACAACAGGCATATCCATGTTAAGCCTTACCGGAGGATATTTCTTGTAGAAGGAATAGCGGGCATCGTTGTCAGCATCGAGAAAAGCAAGTGCCAGTGCAGTCTTTCCCTCTGTGTACCGGTATATATTACCTGTATCGACACCGTTTTCACGGAGGAAGTTATCTATTATACTACCTGTCTCATCGCCTGCATATTCTGAGATGAAAGTAGCGGGTAACCCTGTGCGTCCGAGAGAAACGACGCTGTTGAGCATGGCACCTCCGGGTTTTGCGGCCACCGGAATACCGTTTCTGAAGATGATATCAAGCAGAGCCTCCCCCAGCGCATAAATTTTTCTCATCCTGTTATATTAAGAATGGTAAGATAAATGATATATCTATATTTGTCTCTGCTAAAGTTATAAAATTACGCAATATGAAGGCAATGATGCTTACCGGAATCAGGCAGATGGAGCTGCGCACCTTACCTGATCCTGAGATAGTGAACCCCGACGATGTATTGATAAAAATGCTTGTATCGGGGATCTGTGGTTCAGACATCCATTACTACACCCAGGGTCAGATAGGCTCTCAGGTTGTAAGCTACCCCTTTTCGGTCGGGCATGAGGGTTCAGGCGTTGTTGTAAAGACAGGCAGTGCAGTAAGCAGTGTAAAGCCCGGAGATATCATTGCCATCGAACCGGCCATGCCATGTCATGAATGCGACCAGTGTCTGTCGGGCAGGCAGCATACCTGCCGTAAGATCCGCTTTCTTGGCTGTCCCGGTCAGGCCGAAGGCTGTCTGAGGGAATACAT
>JAVEZD010000225.1:0-2936 GCA_034003165.1 Bacteroidales bacterium
TGCCAAGATTTTCCTTAAGCATTTTTATCGAGTTAAGGTGAACCCTTGTCCAGTAACGAGGGCTTGAGTTTGTGTTATGGCTCAGGATAATTGCCCTGTCGGAGCTTCTGAACGGAGAGCTTGCCGGGAGAGGCTCCTTTTCGAAGACATCAAGTCCAGCAAAGCCTATCTTTCCGCTTAAGAGATTCTCTTCGACATCAGCCTCCTTAAGCACAGGGCCCCTTGCCGTATTGATAAGTATAACCCCATCCTTCATCTTTGCTATTGTAGCCGATGAAATAAGGTGAAAGCTGGTTGGATTAAGGTCGCAGTGAGTTGTTATAATATCCGACGAAGCCAGTAGTTCTTCAAGGCTGACTCTTTTCCCAAATAATTTATTCCCTGTATTCAGTTCTTCGTCACTCTTAAGGTCGTGCCAGATAATGTTATCAGTGAATACCGAAAGCTTTTCTGCAACGGCACTGCCTATACGGCCGTAGCCTATTATGCCTATTGTCAGTTCATTCAGTGTGAGCGCCGGAATCTTCTCCCATGCCCCGGCGTGCATCTTCCTGTTATTCTCATCGATCTTTCTTACTATTGATAACATTAGTCCAATAGTGCTTTCCGACACCGGGACGATAAAGGCGTCGGGGGTGTTGAGCACTTTTATTCCTTTCTGCCCGGCGTAGTGCCTGTCGATCGAATCAATACCGGTTCCCCATTTCACAATGGTAGTCAGGGCCGGTGCCGAATCGATGACCTTAGGGGTGATTCTGTCGTCGCCGCATATTATACCTTCAACACCGCTGCTTAGTATCCTTATCATCTCTTCCTCTTCAAACCTTTCAACAACAGGAGGTACATAGACCTCAAAACAGTCAAGGAGGTGTTTGTAATGTGACCATTCAAGTTGCAGGTAGGGAGCGGTGACTGCTATCTTTTTCTTCATCATCATTGAAATTTAAGTAAGTTTTTTCTTTCTGGCAGAAAGCAATGCTTCTTCAAAACTTATTTTTGGGAATACGGTAAGCTTTCCGCCTGCAGTGGCATCAAGTACAGACCTGTGATCTGCTTCAAAACTCTTACGGGCAAGCCTGTATGCCTTTTCTGATCCTTCAAGATCGGGAAGCTGCCATTTCATCCCTTTGAAGTAAGAGGGGTCGAAGTGGCTGAGGTCATCGCCTTTCAAAACCTCTATTTTGTGTGGGGTTCCCTTAGCTTTGAAGTTATGGTCTACACCAATAAGAAAAACCCTTTCGAATCCCATGAAGTAAGCTATCTGCATGGCTACGTATGTCACTGTGCTCCCCTGGCTTATTCCTGAGGTTATATCTTCAAAAAAAGTCCATTTTGAATGGATATCACCGAGGTAAAAGAATTTTTCATTATCACCGAAGATTTTCCTTCCATGTTTGTACGAGACGAAAGACGGGCATTCCAGTTCGGAAAACTCTTTGTGGCACTGTTCGAGGACAAAGCGGTTGACACATACATGATAGTCGGTCCTGAGTCCTGTCCTTTCAAAGAGCAGGAAGATCTTGTTCAGGCCGAAGGTGAAATAGCCGTTCAGAAGATTAAGTTGCATGCTGTTGAGTGAGGGCCCGTTGCCTATAATAAAACAATCTTCTCCCCGGTGACAGTTTCTGAACACCTCAAGCCTGCCGGCTTCGGTATCGAGCCACCTTCTGTGTCCGACGACCCTCGGAACAAAGCTTGCAAGGTCTTTTATAAATTTATTTACAGGGTTCATTACAGCATAACAAGGCTTAAAAATACATAGACTATCATAATAATTAAGGGAAAAAAGCTTGTCCGGTACTCAAAATCCCTGAAGCGAAGGTTAAAATATCTGTATGACTTACCTGCCGAATACCAGTCGAAGAATGCAATACTGCTGACTATCAGTGCAAGAGGGAAGGAGATTATACCCCACCTGAAGACCAGGATGAAGAGGAAGCTTAGTCCGATAAAAATCAATCCGGAAACCCCGTTGGCGATGTGCCATACTATATTGTTTGAAATACTGTAAAGCTGGAGGTGTAATGCCCCGTAACGTTCGAAGAAGTATGCCGTGACCATGGCAATCCAGATACCTGCCGGCACCATGGTGACATTGCTTCCTATAAAGTTGAGCAGTGGCTGACCGGCGAGTCCGACAATAACGGCAGTTACAACAAAGGTCAAAAGTGAGAATCTCATCCCGAAGGTGACCCTTGCCATCAGGCCCTGTCTGTTACCTTCAATGAAGAGTCTGTTATACAATGGTATCTTACTGTAGAAAGGAGCATTGCTGAAGTTCTTGAGTATGTCGAGTATCTTTAGCGAGAACAGGTAAGCTGTTACTGAAGGGTTGTTTCCCATCTGTGCCACAGCCAGACCACTGGCCTGTACAACTCCGTACGACATAAGCACTCCCACCCAGCTCTTCCAGGCCGCAGGGAAGATGGCGTTGAACAGCTCCCTGTCAAATCCTGCGGGTCTGAACTCACGGAATCTGCCGTCGAGAATGATACGGCAAAGGTATCGGTTGAATAGAAGCTGTATTATGGCCCATACCTGCTGGTTTACAATGAGCCAGAGAAGAGAACGGGTGGTTATAGCTACGAAGAACCCTGAGATAATTGACAGCACAGAGATGATGGCTTCCCAGCGCCGGAGCATAGCCACTTTGTTTACCCCCTGCAGGAAGATCATGTAGCGGTTGCCGTTAAACCTTATAAAGGTGGTAATGAGAATAAGGATAAAGGAGATCCAGGCCTCTCCGGGGTCAAGGGTGAAGCTTATGGGTTTGCGTAGGGTGAAATATCCGGCAGCTGAAATTATAATAATGAAAGCCAGACCTGTATAGAAGAGGACAAGACGAGTTGAGTTGTCTGCTCTTTCGAGAAGCTCCCAGTTTACTCCATCCTTTCTCCTAATGTTGTCTTTTTTGTCAAAGTCGGATATGTTGGTGG
>JAVEZD010000226.1:0-2419 GCA_034003165.1 Bacteroidales bacterium
GGAAGCAGGCCGGTTGTGGGAACGATAACTATAGTAAGATAAAAGATAAAAGATAAAAGACAAAAGTAAGATATTCTATTGAATATTAAACATATAGATGAGATATAAATAAAGGATCTTAAAATCCAGGGTTCCAGGGTTCCAGGGTTCCAGGGTTCCAGAGTTGTACTACTTATATATAGATTTTTTTTTAATGTTGGAACATTGAAACATTGGAACAGGGTTTTCGGGGTTCCAGGGTTCCAGGGTTCCAGGGTTCCAGGGTTCCAGGGTTCCAGAGCTCCAGAGTTCCAGAGTTCCAGAGTTGTACTACTTATATTTTGATCTTCCTTTAACGTTGGAACAGGGTTTTCGGGGTTCCATGGTTCCAGGGTTCCAAGTTTCTGGTTCCTGGTTCATTGTTGTGGTCCATTGTTCCTCGTTTCTTGTTTTCTTGTGTCTTTTTCTTCACTTGTGACTTTTGTCTTTTGTCTTTTGTCTTTTATCTTTCTTTTACCCTGTTATCATCTATACTCTACCAATCATCCGGGCTCACACTTGTGACTTGTGTCTTTTGTCTTTTGTCTTTTGTCTTTTCTCCCCCGGGGCGAAACCCGGGCTACTGGACGGCCAGCCCTCCAGGCTGAAACTTGAAATTCTGCTTAAGTAGAAACATTCCTTAACCTTTTCTATTAACACCCTCTTAATTATTGGCATTTGCTTGAATATAGACATTACTACTTTAAACTTTAAACTTTAAACTTTTGACTTTAAACTTACTAGCCCGATACAATATATACTTTTCCAATCATCCGGGTTTCTTCCTTGTGACTTTTGTCTTTTGTCTTTTGTCTTTTTCTTCACTTGTGACTTTTGTCTTTTATCTTTTGTCTTTTCTCCCACTTTCCTAAAATTCACAGTCCCGAAAAGCATGTTGTAAATCATATTCTCCCATAAATAATACTGCTCTTAATTATTGCAGGGTTCATAGCTTTTTTCTAATTTGGATATTTGAATATATCACTGTTTACATTTATCGACCTGATTTCTTAACCTGACGAGTTTTAAGAATAACAGACTGAAAATGTAGGGACTAATCTTGTCTTTGTGAAATTCATTTTTATGAACAGAGCACTGTTCTGTCAGCTTATTTAACCAGCCTGTGAACCCTGAAATGAGACCATATTTCGAAGGATTTTCCTTTAACATTTCAAAGCGGACAAGTCTGTCTGGAAACCCTTTATTTCTAAAAATATGACTCCCGTGGAAGGTTTTGCCCTACTGGTCAAAATTAAAATTGAACCTGTGATTATTGAATTATCTTTCGTCCTGTAAATGTGGACATTTGGATTTAAAGACAGAAAAAAGTGAGAAGGACAGAAGGAGAATACGGGTATCCTGACAGTTTACAGAAAAGAAAAATCTGAGATTATTTGATTAATTATTAACAAAAAAGGCCGGCTAAAACACACTAAGCCGGTTAAGTGAATGATACGCTTCATACTGTAAGCAGGACTTGAAAGAGACAGAAGCAGATATTGAATGCAGGTTTGGCTCGCTTAAACAAAGTCATGGCAGGACATCAGTCCTGCTAAAACTGTTTACAGGCATTCTGTTCTGGGTTCTGGGATTGGGGGTTATGGGGCAGGAGATATCAGTGCCAGTAGTCAATGGGTCTGTATTTTGTCAGGGATCTTCCATTACCATCGATTTCAATACCAACGGCACCACGTTTAATGTCGGCAATATTTTTACTGTTGAGCTTTCTGATGAAAACGGGGATTTCACAGCATCTGTTGATATAGGTTTACAGGCCGCTTTTACTGGAAATGTGTCTGTTACAGGCACAATACCAACAGGCCTTCCGGGAGGTACAGGGTATAGGGTAAGGGTTAGAAGCAGTGATCCGTCTTATGTTTCAGGAGTATCTAATGATTTTGAGATTATAATTGATAACCAGCCGCCAACTATTACTTGTCCGGCCAACATAAATAACGTAACCGCTGATGCCAACCAGTGCTATGCTACTGGGGTAGCTCTCGGTACTCCAACAACGGCTGACAACTGCGGCGTAGATAACGTAAGCAACAATGCCCCTGCTCAGTTCCCGGTCGGTACTACTACCGTAACCTGGACCGTAACTGATATTCACGGTAATACGGCTACTTGCAACCAGACTGTTACTGTCGTTGATAACCAGATCCCAACTATTACTTGTCCGGCCAACATAAATAACGTAACCGCTGATGCCAACCAGTGCTATGCTACTGGGGTAGCTCTCGGTACTCCAACAACGGCTGACAACTGCGGCGTAGATAACGTAAGCAACAATGCCCCTGCTCAGTTCCCGGTCGGTACTACTACCGTAACCTGGACCGTAACTGATATTCACGGTAATACGGCTACTTGCAACCAGACTGTTACTGTCGTTGATAACCAG
>JAVEZD010000226.1:2429-2926 GCA_034003165.1 Bacteroidales bacterium
AGATAACGTAAGCAACAATGCCCCTGCTCAGTTCCCGGTCGGTACTACTACCGTAACCTGGACCGTAACTGATATTCACGGTAATACGGCTACTTGCAACCAGACTGTTACTGTCGTTGATAACCAGCCGCCTACTTTCACCAGACCTCCAGACATTACTATCTATCGCAATACAACCTGCGGATATAATGCAAGTGTATCTGCCACTGGTGACGTGACCAATGAAGCTGATAATTGTGGTGTCGGACAGGCAACCTACAGTGATATTATTGACAATTCCGATGCCTGCAACCTTATTATAACACGCACCTGGCACTTGGTTGATAATAATGGAAATCATGCGGCTGATCAGGTACAGACAATTACTGTAAGAGATAACATCCCTCCCACTTTCTCCGCTCCGACAAATATTACTATCTATACTAACTCAATTTGCTCATATAATGCTTCTCCAACCCTGACAGGTAATGTTACCAATGAATCAGACAACTGTTCTA
>JAVEZD010000227.1:0-2909 GCA_034003165.1 Bacteroidales bacterium
TGATCTTGACTCGTCTTTCGCTGCGTTGATTTCTTCCTTCATACTCATTAAATAAGAGTACAAAAATAAAATGAATTGAGAAGCTTTATGCAAAGCTTCTCAATTATTAAAAAAATAGTATGTTTTTCTGTCAGAGCGAACGCGGTGACTTGCCCTCCCTCCAGTGATCCTCTATCTTTTCGAGCGTCACATTCTTAGTCTCGGGGATAAAGAAATAACCCCAGACCAATCCCAGTATCCCTACAAGGGCATAGAGATAAAAAGCGCCGGCCGGATTCCCGAGGTCTTCGCCTTTAAGGACTATCTCTGACCCGGGGAGAGTTAGACCTTTGACTATCTTAAAGAAGGTGAAGGCAACAACCCCGTTGAAAAGCCAGTTTGACAATGCCCCGATGCTTGAACCTATTCCCCTGTGCTTCAACGGGAATACTTCAGATATGATAAGCCAGCCGAGGGGGCCGAGACTGATGGCAAAGAAGGCGATATAAACCCATACAAGAGAGATGGTCAGCCATTTGATTGAATCACCAAGGGTTGCCTGGAGGGCAAAACATGTGCCCATAGCCACAAGAGCTACAACCATCCCGGTCAGACCAATGAAATAGAGCTTTCTCCTGCCGAGTCTGTCTATAAGGAAAAGAGATAAGATGGTGAATGCCACATTTACAACCCCTACACTGACAGAGGCCCATACGGCAGCCTGAGCATCGGCAAAGCCCGACATGAGGAAGATCTTGGGACTGTAGTATATGATGGTGTTGATACCTGTGAACTGCTGAATAAACATAATTCCGACGGCAATGATAAGAGGTACGCGCAGCCACTTCTGGAATATCCCGGTCCAGTTCACCTTATTCTGGCTGTCGGCTTCGAGGTCATATTTCATTTTTGTTATCACTTCCTCGACCAGCTGAGGCTCCTCAACTTTCTGAAGGACCCTCCGGCATTCGCCTTCGTGTCCCTTGCTTATGAGCCAGCGTGGTGTCTCGGGAAGGAAAATCATTCCAACGAACATGATAAGGGCAGGAATAACACCAACATAGAACATGGGCCTCCAGCAGGATGTGAATTCGGGATGACCATCGGGTACGGCAAAGGCTGAATCGCTCAGATACGAAACCATGATACCGATGGTAATGAGAAGCTGGAACATGGATACCAGCGTTCCCCTGCTCTTTGTCGGGGAGATCTCGGCAATATATAATGGAACGGCAAAGGATGAAACCCCGATTGCTATACCAAGGAAAAACCTGGCAAAAACAAGCATCATGGCACTGGTTGAGGCACCCGACCAAAGGGCTCCGATGGCAAAAATTACTGCCGACGCCAGAATCACTTTCTTTCTTCCGATGATATCGGCAATCCTTCCGCTCGACATGGCGCCGATTACGGCTCCAGCAAGACCGGAAGTTGTTATTATTTCAACCCAGCTGTCGTCGATACCGAAAGCTTCCTGAAAAAACGGGATGGCACCGGAGATAACACCCGTATCAAATCCGAACAGCAACCCTCCGGTTGCAGCCACAGTGGCAATAACAGCCACAAGGGCCTTATTCTGCCTGTTGTTTGTTTCCGACATAGAGATAGACTTTAAAGGTGATCAGGTTATAAATATCACCCCTAAGTTAACAATTGAATTGACAAATCCCACTCCGGAAATACAATTATCCCGCCATATTTCACCGTCGGTCTTCAGTCCCCGACCTGAACGGAAAGCCTCCGGATTGGCAGGCCCCTTTCCTGCATTTGTCCCGGTCCGTTCCCTTATCCGGGTGAACCCGGCAGTTACAACACCCATCAGAAGAGAAACTACTTTATAATATACCAGAATTATTTATTTTTTTGCGGTCACTGTGATATATTTGTTTCAAACTGATAAGACAGGCCGTTTTATACCGGTTCGATAGCGGAAGTGCAGAAATGAATAGTAAATAAATCAAGCAGATGGGACTGATACAGATTGAGAACATGGAATTTTATGCTTTTCACGGGCATTTTAAGGAAGAGCAGATTGTAGGGAATAAGTTTATCGTCAACCTCTCTCTCGAAACAGACATGTCGGAACCATCAGCGAGTGATAACCTGAAGGATGCGGTTAATTATCAGAGGGCTTATGAGATAGTAAAGGCTGAGATGGATAAGAAATCACATCTCCTGGAGCATATAGCAGGACGTATCCTCGATGCTCTCTATGCCGAAATGAAGGGTATAAAAAAAGCTACGGTGAAGGTCTCGAAGCTCAATCCGCCCATGGGGGGGAAGATAGGTTCGGTGAGTGTAACACTTGAACGTTGACAACAGCTTAAAGGCTCTGCAGCCTGAAGCTGAATTAAGCAGGTTTCTGTTAAAACTCCCGCACCTGGGATCAGAGGTTTTCACCCAGTTCTTCAAGAGTTCTCCCTTTTGTCTCGGGAAAATACTTCCATACCACTATTGCCTGTGTAACCATCATTACCGAGAAGAACAAAAAGGTATGTCCTGCCCCCAGCTGGTAGTTTCTTACTATCACAGGGAACAGGAAGGTAATCAGTGCCGCAAAGAACCAGTGTGTGAAGCTTCCCAGCGACTGGCCCTTTCCGCGGACCTTATTGGGAAATACCTCGGCAATCAGTACCCATATGACAGCTCCGGTTGAGAAGGCAAAGAACATTATGTACAGAACAAGGAAGATAAGCAGTCCGTAGCCTGAAAAGTTCTGGGTATAGAAGGTCTTTGCAACCAGTCCCAGGCAGACGGCCATTCCGGCTGAACCTGTAATAAGTAGTTTCTTTCTTCCCACCCTGTCGATAAGAACTAGTCCGACTATAGTAAATATACCATTTGTGACCCCTATAATTATTGACTGAAAAAGGGAGTCGGTGGCTGCCAGACCGCTAAGTTCAAAGATCCTGGGAGCGTAGTACAGTATA
>JAVEZD010000228.1:0-2905 GCA_034003165.1 Bacteroidales bacterium
TTTTTCCTTTAAACTTTAAACTTCACCCTGGTTCCGGAGTTTTCGTTATCATACATACTCAATATCCTTCAGAGGGCTCACGGCTCTCGGCTCACGGCTCTCGGCTCACGCCTCACGCCTCACGCCTGCATTGTCTTTTATCTTAAAAAAAAACCGCCCCTTTATCGGGACGGCTCTTTTATATATCTTAAAAATTCTAGTAGAACTTATACCTCTTGTCAACAATATTGGCATCTTTCCTCAGCGCCTCATATGCCTCATAGTTGCCTCTCATCTGATAGGTTGCCGACAGCCTCTCCCTGAGGAAGGCAGGATCCTCGTTTTCCCCTTCGGTGAGGTTGTTTACAACAAGCATGTAAACGGCATCGTTGCCTTTTACGGGACCACTGACAACGCCCTGTTTTGCAGCTGAAGCAGCGGCTATAAGGGCCTGCTCACTGCCCGCCCCGGGTATGGTGTACGACTCAAAGCCTACCTGCGCAGCATCCTGTACTGTCAGTCCCATTGACCGGGCTATGTTGTCGATACTCTGTCCCTCACCTGCGGTCTTCTTAAAGTCAGCAGCTATCAGCTCAGCTTTCTTGTCCCTGACAAGGGCAAAACGAATCTCATTCTCAACATCCCTGACGGGAGCAATACCTTCTTCCTGGATCTTTGTACAGTAGGCAACAACATATTTATCGCCAATCTCAAAAACAGCCTGTTCGCTGTTGTCGAGTACTATCTTTTCCTTGTCTGTCTGGAACAGTGAAATAACAAGGCTCCTGGAGTTGTCCAGCCCCGGCAGTGTCTTCTGCTGTGGAGTCACATTGCTTGCTATTCTCTTCTCCAGCCTGTTTTCGGCAATCGCACTGTTGAACTTCTCATAGGTGTTGTTTGTGCCGGCAAAATGGCTGGCCTCACTGTATATCCTCTGGTTGGTGGCTGAGCCGGCAATGACCTTCCTGTCAACAATACCCAGATGATATTTCTTTGTAGTCCTGGACTGGTCGAGTATCTCGATGAGATGTATCCCGAAAGTCGTTTCAGCCGTCACCAGTTCACCTTTCCGGGCAGAGAAACAGGCGTTGTTGAACGGCAGTACCATCATGCCTTCACTGAACCAGCCAAGGTCTCCCCCAAGCTGAGCCGAACCCTGATCGTCCGACACACTCATGGCAAGAGATTCAAACGAAACACCTGACCTGATAAGGGATTTCAGACTGTCAGCCTGCTGCCTTACATCTGCAAGACTCCTGGTCTGGTCAGGCGACAGAAGTATGTGCCGCGCATGAACTGAGTCGGGTCTGCTCTCTGCAGCAATGAGCCTGGCTATCTTATATGATCCGTCCTCATACCAGGGACCAAAAACATCTTTTGTATCTTCCTTAACAACAAAGTCAACAAGAGAATCCGGAATCTCATCTATTGGTACAAAGAAACCATTGTGCCTTGAATCGGCTGTGAGGTTAATGAACTGAACAGGATCGCTTGCTTCAGCAAACTCAGTTTTAGTCCTGTCTATCCATTCCTCCGCCTGCCTGATGTCTTCTTCCGAGGGAACAACATCAAAGGTTACGTATTCCACATCCCTCAGAGCCGTCCTTCTGAAACTCTCCTTGTGCTTTTCGTAGTACTGGTTTATCTCAGACTGGGTAATGGTGATGAGCGAATCGGATATTGTTGAGTAATTCTTACCTATAAAGCTAAAGTCTACTGAGTTGGCTGAAAGCTTCTGATCGTATTCAACCTGTTTTGAGGTGACATACAGACCTTTGGCAATCATTGTATTGTATTTTGTGTTCATCCTGTCGTTGACTATCTCGTCCTCGAAGAAGAGCCAGTATCTCTTTGCCGTCTCATCTACTTCTGTCTGCTTAAGGAAGTTTATAAGGAATGATTTGTTGAAACTTCCGGTCTGCTGATCTGTGAAGAGCTGAAGTACCACCGGATGGGGATTATTTCCAAGTACAAGGTCGTCTACTTCTTCTTCGCTCACATCAATACCCAGTTTCTCATACTGTTCACTGAGGATCTTCTCCCTGATAAGCTGCTGCCATGTCTGTTCCCTGATCGATTCGGAAGTAGCTTCATCAATTGTTGAGGTTCCGGATAGTTTGTAGATCTCATAGAGGTTCTGAACCCTTCCTTCATAATCCTGGTATGATACGGTTTCGTCACCGATCTGGCCTATCTCATAATACTTTCTGGCCTGGCTGTTCATCCCCTGACCATTGCCGAAGAAATCACTTACGACAAAGAGTAAAAGAGATACACCAATGATTACTACCACTAAAACCCCGGCTTTTTCTCTTAAAAATTGAAGTGCTGACATGAATAAAGTGTTTTATAAAATAATAGAAATGAACCATTTTTAAATACAGGCGACAAATATAACAAATTTCCGTTAAAACGTTGTCGTGTAAATAATTTGTTTCTTTACGTCTAATTGCCAGACTGACAATGTTATGATAAAAAAGTTCCGTTCCGCTCTTTTTTAAGCATCAGCTGATGTCCTTACTCATCACAGACAGAAGATTGCCAGGCTTTGAAATGATAATTCTCATTTTATTCGAAAATTGGAAAATATTGGAATATCTTGTATACTGTAAATTGGATTAACAGCCGGAAGGTGTCCGGCCACAACATGTCATTAAGTTTAGTGTTAACCAAATCTGCCGTATGATATGTCAAGAAATCTGAGAGGTTTATCGGAGAGAAAAGGAATAAGGGGCGGGCTTTTTGAAGAGCTTACCGCTGCATGTATCAGCGGGGCTGCCGACGATGCAGCCGTGCTGGAGGCTATAAGGGAGAAATACCTTACCGGCCGTTCAACCCTTGCCGGGGTAAGTTCCTTCTACGACTTCCTTAAGAAGGAACACCGCAACAAAAAGGTCTTTGTCTGCGATGGCACTTCCTGCCTTAC
>JAVEZD010000229.1:0-2897 GCA_034003165.1 Bacteroidales bacterium
AAAAAAAATGACGGCAACCACTCTTCAGTATGAAATTCAGATTACTAATACTTGTCATTCTTACAGTTGCCTGTCCCCTGAGAGGAGAGAGTCAGACAAGGACGTTACAACAAGCCGGATATGAACTCAGGATCAGAAATTTCATTGATTCACTGTGGATTATTGATACACATGAACATCTGTTAGATCCTGAGGTTATAAAAAACAGTTATTGCATGGATTTCTCATTGCTGTTTCTTCAAAACGGTTATGATGACCTACGTTCGGCCGGATTGCCGGATTCCATCTTCAATCATCTTTTTAATGAAGAACATAGCCCGGTTGAAAAATGGGAATTGATGAGCCCATACTTTAAAAACACTTTCAATACCTCTTTCAGCAGGATAATTTTATCCGGCATAAAAGACCTTTATGGTATAGATGAATTAAATGAATCAACAGTTGGTATACTCTCTGAAAAAATAGTAAAGGCTTATTCTTCGGACTGGTATCGCCGGATACTTCAGGATTCGTGCCGGATAAAATATGCTATTGTCAACGGGAAACATACACCGGGGCTGGATGAATATTTCCGTTTTGAAACAAGATTTGACAGTTGGCTGACAGTTAAGTCGAAGTTCAGGATAGATTCCCTTGCCATTCAGCAGGTGGATCCGATTTTTACTCTTGAAGACTTTGACAGATCTCTCAGGACAGCATTTGAAAAGGAAGTTAAAAACGGAATGGTTAAGGCCAAAGTTTTTGTTGCATATTATCGTCCCCTGAGCTTTGCAAAGGTCGATTACAATGATGCAAAAAAAGTTTTTCGATCATTGATTAACGGAGAAGAAGATCATGTTATATCATTCAAAGATGCAAAACCGCTCCAGGACTATATGCTTTACCGTTTGCTGGATCTGGCAAAGGAATATGATATACCGGTCGCTTTTCACACAGGAATACAGGCCGGCATGGGTAAAGTATTGGGAAATACAAATCCCACCTTACTGACTAATCTGTTTAGTGAGTACCCTGAGGTAAAATTTGTTCTTTACCATGGAAGTTATCCTTTCGGTGGAGAACTGTCAGCGCTTGCAAAAAACTACAGGAATGTTTATATTGATTTGAACTGGACCTTTGCTATTTCTCCTTCTTACACTGAAAGGTATCTTAACGAATGGCTGGAAACCGTCCCGGCAAGCAAGATAATGGCCTTTGGAGGTGACTGTATGGCTGTTGAAAATACCTATAGCGAACTGAAAGTGGCAAAAAGGATTATATCAAAGGTCTTGTCTGACAAGGTAAGAGATGGATATTTCTCTGAGCAGGATGCAAAACTTGTTGCAAAGATGATTCTTTTTGACAATGCCTCCAGCTTATATAATCTGCCTTAAGTCTATTTTATCCTGACGGGTTTTTCCATACTTTCTGTCATCTCAGAGGGTAAAACCCATACCCGGTTGCCCCTATAATTGGTGAAGTAGAGCATGGATGGTGAAATTCTATCTGCATTCCCATCGGACCAGAAGGCATAGAAATCTTTATTCCCATTGGCCGGACGACGCACATAGGAGTTATTATGTAAGCTGTTCCTGGTCAGATCACCGGCTTTCTCCCAACCGGCTCCTTCGTTCCTGCTGATCCATATGGCGACTTCGCCGCCGGTTCCGTATTTCTGTGGGCCGGGTTCTGTAGTGCCTATAATTCTCCACTCATTATCGTTAATGTAAAGTGAGCCCATATCCAGGTTGTGGTCTGATTCACATACTTTACTGAAGACCCATTTATTATCTTTCCGGTGGACGATCATCCATTCCCTTGGCCCTCCATCCGGTCCGGGTGTAACATCCCGGGACAGAATTAAAAGTATAACAGGATTCCCATTCTTATCAAAATTAAGGTCACTGATATTAACAAGTTTTCCTTCCGCTTCATAATCCCTTACAAGAGCTTCATTTTTAACATCAGTAACCGGAATTTCAATTGTTTTGTTATCAATCGTCTTCCAGGTCCTCCCAAAATCTTCGGTCTGGAGAAGATAAAGATTTGTTTGTTTATATACTTCCCCTCCAGGGTGATAATTAAAAACGGTAACAAGCTTATTCCCGGAAAGTTCCGAAACCTGGGAATTCCCTCCCATACGTGTAATTTTCCTTGAATCAGACCAGTTTTCTCCATCACTGCTTGATGAAAAATAAAGCTCAAGTCCTTTAGCTAGTCTGGAAAACATCAGAAAGAATCCATTATTTTCCACCCACCATGGTTGTGGTGAAATCATCTCACTCCTGGCGATCTCTTCAAAAGTATCAATGGAATAAGGCTCTGAACTTCTGAATATCAATCCCGGACGTGTCCGGCTCCAGCCACTAACAAATATCCAGATAAACCCACCGGGATCAACAGAGATTGATGCATTGTCATATGGTTCCCTGACTCCCATCTTATCATACACCACGACAGGTTTTGGCACACGATGATTCCTGTGGTCAAAATAGGATGCCATAATCAGCAGATGTCTCTGGTCAGGACCTGTTGTTCCTCCGTACACAAAAAAGGTCTTCTTTGCTTCCGGAGAGAAGATTGCAACAGGTCTGTACCGTGAATTATATGTAGCAACACCACCCGATAAAAAATAACCGTAATCTGAAAACTCCCCGGTATTGTACCAGAGACCTTTATAGCCATCCATTCTTGTATTCTGCGGTAAGACCACAAGGGAATCCACAAAGAAGAATATTAAAAAAACCGATATATAAGTTTTTATATACATGCGATCAGGCTTGCAATATTTGTAAATATAGCTTTTTCCAAAAAAAAATTAACTTTTTTTTGCAATTGTTAAACAGATCACGATTTACCGGGCCAAAATATTCAAGGGAAGTATAGGGAGAATTTAGAAGTGCTGGGGGCAAGGGGCA
>JAVEZD010000230.1:0-2896 GCA_034003165.1 Bacteroidales bacterium
TTGAGGGAACCGCTCAGATGCAGGTGGCATCACTCGATTATTCAAGTTTCGTTGGAAGAATTGCCATTGGACGTGTATTCAGGGGTGAGATAATGGCTGGAGGCGAATATACTCTTTGTAAAAAGGGAGGTGCTGTTGTTAAGGTAAAAGTCAAGGAACTATATCTCTTCGAGGGTCTGGGTAAGATAAAAGCCGATGTTGCAAGGTGCGGCGATCTCTGCGCAGTGGTGGGCCTCGACGATTTTGAAATTGGTGATACCCTGGCCGACCTCCTGGCCCCGGAAGCCCTGAGCAGGATAGAAGTTGATGAGCCAACCATGAGCATGCTTTTCACTATAAATAATTCACCTCTGTTTGGAAAGGAAGGTAAGTTTGTTACTTCAAGGCATCTAAGGACAAGACTATTCAGGGAGACTGAGAAGAACCTTGCCCTCAGGGTTGAAGAGACCGGGTCGGAAGATACTTTCAATGTTTACGGACGTGGAATCCTGCACCTTTCTATACTTATCGAGACCATGAGGAGGGAAGGATATGAATTCCAGGTTGGTAAACCCAAAGTCATCCTCCGTGATATTGAAGGTGTAAAATCAGAACCCTATGAAACGCTGACAGTCGACGTGCCGGCCAATGTATCGGGCAAGGCCATCGAACTGGTAACCATGCGCAAAGGGGAGATGATCTCCATCGAACCGCGTGGCGACCTGGTACATATTGAATTCGACATACCATCGAGGGGGCTTATAGGTCTCAGAAATAATATGCTTACAGCCACCTCAGGAGAAGCAGTGATGAATCACCGCTTCAGGGCTTATGATAAATACAAAGGTGATGACCTTCTGCCACGGCAAAACGGATCCATTATTTCCCTTGAACAGGGCATGGCTACAGGATATGCCATTGACAGGCTGCAGGACAGGGGCCGGTTCTACATAGATCCGGGTGAGGATGTCTATAAGGGACAGGTTGTTGGTGAATATACACGTCCGGGCGACATTGAGGTTAATGTGGTGAAGGGGAAAAAACTTACAAACATGCGGGCCTCCGGTTCTGATGAAGGTCTTAAGATAGCTCCGAAGATCCGATTCTCTCTCGAGGAATCGATGGAACAGATAAAGGATGATGAGTATCTCGAAGTCACTCCCCTGAGTCTGAGAATAAGAAAGATCCCTGTTCAGAGGTCTTACTGACCCTGCCCCGGACAAGAGGTACATATGCCGGTCTAATCTCTGCAGATATGATCAGACGGCCTGATAGTCATTGAGGAAATCATTCAAAGGCTTCATCAGACGGGAGGCTTTTATTACAAGTTCAAAGCCTTCAGTACTGATAATGGTTGAGTCAGGGATCATCCTGGTTACCAGAAAACTCTTCATCCTGAGCAGTCCGATATGTGGATGATCAGTTGTGAAACCCCGGGGAGCTCCTTTAAGTTTCTCTCCTTCAATTGATCCATAAAAATCAACAAACTCCCTGTCATTGATTATCTCAGTCAGTCTGTTTCCATCAGTGTCAATCTTTTCCCTTATCTCCCTGAGCCAGGGCATGGGAGGCATATAGGCACCACCGGCAATCATGCTGTTGCCGTCCGGCTCAACATGAATGTAATACCCTGCATACCTGTCACCAAACCTTTTTCCCCCTTTAACAATAAAGGCCCCCAAATGAGTCTTATACGGAGTCTTATCTTCAGTAAACCTTATATCACGGTTTATACGGTAGGTACAGCTTTGAACCCCCAGACCCCTTATGGTGGGATCAAAATCAGATAAAGCTTCCAGAATGGCAGTTACATATGACCCATAATCCTTTCGGGCTCTCTCATACCTGACCCGGTTTCTGTCGAACCATTCCTTATTGTTATTAGACTTAAGCTCTGAAAGAAATTCAAGAGTCTGTTTTTCAATGCTTTTCATTTATTTGTATTGTTTTGGTGCAAAGGAAGGACCTTTTTATAATGTGTAAACTTAAATGAGTCTTATGATTTCGGGACCAGTGGATGTTATCTGAAGAAAAATGATTTTGACTGATTTGTATTATATTTAACTTAAATAATATAATGTCTGTTTATTTCCTTGATCCTTAAATGAAAATCTTTGCTTATTTTTAGTTTCTATCAAAACGTTACTGCAGACAATCAATTTAAGGAGTTCAAAGATTACAGAAAATTAATAATTTCCAGTGAATACAGGCAAAAAAAACATTATCCGATTCCTTCACATCGGTCTGTTATCAGGATTCACCACCTATCATATTTAAATCCAAGAAGTTATGAACAGGAAAAGACTTTTTTACATCCTTGCCCTGGCAACAGGATTACTGTTGACGGCCGGAGTGGTTTACATCAATTCGCTGTTGCCAATAATTACAGGATATGCAGCAAAGAATCTTTGTTCCAACATTTTTGTATCGGGGAGGGACCAGAAAAGTATTGAAGAGACAGATCTTAATTTTTCATTTATTAAGCTAACCCGGAATGAAGTGGATTATGATAATAAGAAAGTTGAAAGCCGTTTTCTCTGGGGAAGGTCAGTTGCTGTTTACAGGGATGGCTTTGGAGCTACTCTTTTAAGGGATGTCACAGAGGATGAGTTACTTGATATTGAGTTCCCTGAGCTTGACCCGCCTGAATTCATTAAAGATACAGTTCTCTGGCCACTGGGTGACAGGCTCCCTGATTCAGTATCAACAGGTATTGATGCAGGAGCTATGGGAAATGTAACGGAAAAGATAATGAGTGAAAACGGTTACAACGGAAATGCCTTTGCCTTCATGGTTGTACACAAGGGCATTCCTGTAGCAGAGGCCTATAAGCCCGGTTTTTCTGAAGATACAAGGTTTCTCAGCTGGTCAATGGCAAAGAGTTTTGTCAACGCTTTTGCCGGTATAATGGCAGGGG
>JAVEZD010000231.1:0-2895 GCA_034003165.1 Bacteroidales bacterium
CCTGAATTTACACCGTTTTGCATTGTTCCTTCTGTAACACCGCCGATATAGCCTGAACCACCGCCGGCACCGAGACCGCCGCCGCCGCCGTAATAGCCGCCACCGCCACCTGCAAGTGTAAAAGTTGATCCTTCTGTTAATCCGCCACCTTGTCCAAGAGACCCGTGAGTCATTTCTGCTTCGAAAGCTGATATGCCTCCGGCAGTTTGAGTTCCTCCTGTTCCCGGTAATCCGCCTGTGCCATCACTGCCTGACACTCCTCCTCCTGCTCCACCAATATAAGAAGTTCCGGAAGAACCGCCACCGCCACCGGCAACGATAACACGATTTGCAAGTGCGTTTCCGTCAATACGGATATCGCTTGCTCCGCCACCTGCTCCTCTGGTGTTGGTGTCTGAATTGCCGCGACCTGCTCCTCCTCCGTTGAATGCTGAGACAAGGGTCGTTGTAGAGTAAACATTGCCTTGTCCGACATAAACATACAAAATCTGTCCTGAAGTTACAGAAAGAGTTCCTTTTGCATAACCCCCGAGAGCACCCTGTGCTATTCCGTCAGCGCTTCCCTGTCCACCTTGAGCACCCCATACTTCAGCAGTATAAGTTCCGGTTCCAGACGGAACAGTCCAAGTTTGTTCCGCACCGGTATATTCAAATGTGAAAGTGCCAGGAACACATGGAGGAGGATCATCGTCTATTGTTGTTTCATCAATTGATTCATCAGCATCAATATCTGAAATTTCATCCTCTGTGATGTCTGTTGTTTCATAATCCGTTTCATTGTCAGAGTAAGTATTATCAGGATTGACAACTGTTTCATCATCATCTGAGGAGTCGCCGCTGTCACCTGAATCCCCGCTGTCACCAGAGTTCCCACTGTCACCTGAATTTCCGCTGTTACCACTGTTCCCTGAGTTTCCCGAATCGCCGATGTTTCCTGAATCACCTGAATTTCCAGAGTCTCCGGCAGTGCCCGGAATACATTCTCCGTTCCTGCATATCTCACCTTCAGCACAGTCAAATGCGGTAATGCAGTAACTGCTCTCACTTCCCGAACAACTGTAAAGAAAAAGTGTCAGAACAAACAAATACTTACTTAACCTCATAAGCCCCCATTTCAATGGCAACACCCTGAATTCTATCGTTTCCTGCAATATCTTTTGTAACCGTTACTGGTATTTTTGTGCTGTCTCCGGCATCAACACATGGCGAAAGATCAGTCAGATTCAATGGTTCATCTCCTGAATTGATAAAAAGAGGGTCTTCAGCTATGTTATTACCGTTGTCAGTTCCGCAATCTGCAATCCAGCATGTTTCAGTGCCTGTTCCACAGGTCATCGCACTTCCGCCGCACCCTTCAATGTCACTGTAACTCACAACAGGAATGCTTGCTGCCATACCGTAAGTTCCTGCAGGAATGTTGAAAATAGAATTTCCGGTATTCCCGTAAATTATTGTGTTGACAATTTCAGGATTGCTTTCGCCGTTTCCAATCGCACCGTTTGCATTGTTTCCGCTAATTGAGCAGTTTATAACAGAAATGTCTGATTTTATATTTAAAACAGCTCCGCCCGCAACGGCACTGTTTCCTTTAAAAACGGAGTTGATCACTGTTACATTGCTGCCTTCGTTATTCTGAAGTGCCCCGCCCAGACCGCTCGGGAGTGCCGAGCCGGTTGCTGAGTTGTTGTAAAAGTAGCAATTTTCAAAAACAACATTATCCGCTTCATGATTTGCAACTGCTCCGGCATTCAGAGAAGTGTTATTTTTGAACAAGGTGCTTTTTATCAAAGGTGTTTCAGATCCTCTTATAAAAACAGCTCCTCCGGCCTGGCCTGAACTGTTGCTGTCAAGAACAGAGTCTGAAATTGTTACAGCAGATGAATCTATTACGACTGCACCCCCCACTGTTGTTGTAAGATTTCCGACAAAAGTGCAGTTTGATATGACCGGTGCTCCAAGATAATTATATATTGCACCACCTTTGTTAGCGGTATTGCCGGCAAAAGTACAGTTTTCTATGACTGGACTTGCCCCTTCGTGGTTGTACATTGCTCCGCCGACAAGGAGAGAATTATTGTTTCTGAATATGCAGTTTCTTATTACCGGTGCGGTGTGAGTTGACCCGAATTCCGTCCATTTGTTGTTTCTGATGCCGCCACCGTCCTGATCAGGCCAGTTGTCACCATTTGCATTGCCGCCTGTTATTGTAAATCCGTCAAGGATGGCGGTGTTATCTTTTTTCTCCCATCCATCATGATAGAACACATGATATGCGTTTTCTGAATTTCCAGCAGTTTCATCATCATTATTGAAATCACCGCTTAGAATGGTTTCATTGTTTGCCCAGTCCCTTTGAAAAATATCAGTTTCAGTTCCAGTGAATCCGCCATAAATGCCGACTCCTTTCAAAAGAGTGAAATGGTATCTTCTCTGCGGAGTTTCAAAGTTGCATTCGCTGTAATGATTCGGGCAGTCTGTGGGATGATATGTTCCTTTTGCCACCCAGATGTCTTTACCTTCGATGTGGTTTTCAATGAGAAATCTGATTGCAACACTGAGATCTGTGTAGCCGTTTTCCCAGCTTGTTCCGTCGTTCAGACCCGTTGCATCGTGTTTGACAAAAATGACATTTTCAGGAATGAATTGGTCTTCGTCATTGAAATCTTCGTCATTAAAATCTTCATCAGACTGGTCAGACATCTCGGACTCGTCGGACTGGTCGGACTCATCGGACTCGTCGGACTCGTCGGACATGTCAGAATCAAAGGTTTCGTCGGACTCATCGGACTCGTCGGACATGTCAGAATCAAAGGTTTCGTCGGATTCATCGGACTCGTCGGACATGTCAGAATCAAAGGTTTCGTCGGATTCTTCAACAGCCCAGTCAAAATCGTT
>JAVEZD010000232.1:0-2882 GCA_034003165.1 Bacteroidales bacterium
GTTTCATCAGTATATAATTTTTATTTTAATGGTCTGATGGAACCCACATGTCGGAAAATTATATACATACGTGTTTGTGTCTGCAATACATGTGGGTTTCATATTTTTTTCTTTTATTCTTTATTATCTGATCCGATCAGCCTTAGTTTGTTTTGAAGGTCGGTAACGGCTGACATTTCCTTCTCTATTTTTGATACTGAGCCTGATACAAGCCGTGTAGCACTGTTCATCTTTCCTATTGGTTCAAGACCTTTCATTCCTGAGTTCATCTTTTCTGAAACCTGGCTAAGGATCTTAATGGTTTCAGCATAAGCAAGTTCGGGATCAGAGAAGGTGTCTGCAGGTTCAGCTTTGTCACTGAACATAAAATAAACACCTGCAAGTAAAGCCACTCCGGCTGCTATACCTGAAAGTGAATACATAACTTTTATGCGTAGCCCCTTACGTCTGTTTTTTTCTTCCCTTCCTACGGCGGCTATTATCCTGTCCTCAAAATCAGGAGAAGGAGACGGAATATCTTCTTCTGAATAAAACATAAAAATATCCTTTTCAGGGAAGGAATCAGGGGACAGGTCTCCTTTCAGGACAAAGCTCCTGAGCATTTGTTCTTCTTCCTCACTGGTTTCGGCACTATAGTACTTCTCCAGTAACTTCTCCATCTCCTCTTTATTCATCCCGTTGACTATTATATTGATCCCTTATCATTTTCCGCGCCCTCGAAACTGTAACCCTTATAGTATTAATATTCTGACCCGTCTGTTCACTTATCTCACAGTATGAATATCCTTCAATTTCTCTCATACGGATCATATCCCTGTAGTTAACCGGCAGAAGCATCAGAATCCTCTGAAGGGCTGAAGTCTTCTCTCCCCTCTCCATAAGCTCGTGCGGCGAAGGTTCGTCAACTGCCTGATCGGGCAGAAGTGAAGCATCTCCCTGCTCTCCCGGTCTTTTCTTCCTCATCATATCTATACAACAGTTTCTTGTCATGGTTGCCGCCAGAGCTTCTATACTCCTGTATTCACCGAGTTTTTCGCCCATCTGCCAGAGTCTGATAAAAACATCCTGAACAACATCTTCAGCATCGTTACTGTCTCTCATTATCCTGTATGCATAACCGTACAGCTTGCGGCTGAGTGAGCGTATCAGATCATTAAACTCTGCTCCGGTCATGCTTGTCCAGGGTTACTGAATATCAGAATTTTCTAATAAAGATATCAGTTTTCTTCATCAGTGTCATCATGACTGCGTTCGCTTCGGAAATGTTCAGAGATACGCCGTGCATCCCGCTTTGAAATACTGCCCTTTACCTGGACAATCAGGTTGTCTCTTCCTCCTGCCAGGACAAGGAGTTCGGAAAGTACTCTTCCCCTGCTTTTTACCAGTACCCTGAAGTCGCCCTCTGAGTCCCTGACACTCATAAACTCCTCATAACCCCTGGTGCTTACCTGATCAATAAGGTCATTCCGGTAAGCTTCCCGGCCGTGATCTTTATTATCCCGTGCCAGTATACGTATCTCTGTTATCTCTCCCGAAATACCGTCGTCACCATATTCTTCTTCAAATAATCCCGAGAACTTCAGAAGATTTCCGTCAAGCCTGAGAGTCACATAGCCGTCCGTTTCACCGTATCTTTCAAAAACGGCATCGACCGGTCTCTGGGCACCCAGGGAACACGACAGCAATAAAAAACACAAAGGGGTCAGATAGAAGTTTTTCATGGCAGTAAATCTTAATTTTAATTAATCATTTTACTGCATGACGGATAAAAACAGGAATCATTACAGAAATATCACTGAAAAATTAAAAAAATTTCAGGCTATCAGGTCTGACTTCTATTTCAGTGGTGACCGGGGCTCTCTTGACATTACATTATAATAGGCTTTGTCAAGGATTCGCGGGATTATCCTCTGGAAGAGTGCTGTGAATTTTCCTTCCCATGTCAGGATCATGTTCCTCCTGTTATGGCGTATGCCGGCAAGTAGTTTCCGTGCTACAAAACCAGGAGACTGAAGTTTCTCCTCAGGCCGTGGTGAATCTCCCTGCTCCGATCCATTGGCCGTAAGGGCATGTTTTCTTATATTGCTGGTTGTAAAACCGGGAGCAATTACCATAACGTGCAGGCCGTTCCTCAGGTTCTCAATCCTGATTGTCTCCATAAAACCGTGGATGGCAAATTTCGATGCTGAATAGCCTGTCCTGCCGGGCAATCCGTTAAAACCTGCAACAGATGAAACAGCCACAAGGGAGCCTTTTGATTCAATAAGGTGAGGTAGTGCATATTTTGTGCAATACACTGTTCCCCAGAAATTAACGTCCATAAGCCTGTGAAGTACCTTCAGCTCGACATCTGTAAAAACAGCCCTCATTGATATTCCCGCGTTGTTAACCAGGATGTCAAGATTCCCATACCTGCCCAGGGTAACTTCAACCAGCTTTTTACAGCTTTCTTCAAGTGAGACATCCGTGACAGCATAACAAGCTTCAAAGCCTTGATCCTTAAGCTCTCCCGTAATTTTCCTGAGCCTGTCTTCCGATCTGGCAGCAAGCATCACATTACTCCCGCTCCTTGCAAACTCACGCGCAACTGCCTCTCCTATACCCGAGGACGCTCCGGTGACAATAACTGTCTTTCCTTGAAAAAAACTGTCCATATTTCAGGTTGCTTATTTAGTACCTGCGAAAATAAGATATTTTGGTTTTAACAGGGCAATAAGAATTATAAACAGGGATAATAAAAATGAAAACTTTTTTTGGAAGGGAATATTTTTAATTTATCTTTGCACTCGCAAAAACAGAAGAAAGGATTCAGTAGCTCAGCTGGTAGAGCACATCCCTTTTAAGGATGGGGTCCTGGGTTCGAGCCCCAGCTGGATCACAAT
>JAVEZD010000233.1:0-2857 GCA_034003165.1 Bacteroidales bacterium
AAACACGTCATTATTTCTATTTGTTTTTTCTGCTCTGCTTTGCAGGTACTGATCTTTCAGCCCAGCCTTTTACGGTTACACTATGGCCCGATGGCATACCAGGTTCAAAGACCGATGCAACATATATTGAAGAAATAATTACTGCCGAAGGCAGGATAACCCGCTGCAACAGGGTCGTCAATCCTGATCTGACCGTCTATCTTCCTCCTGCAGGCAAAGGAAACGGAGCTGCAGTGCTGGTTTGTCCCGGAGGCGGATACAGTACCCTGGCTTTCGACCATGAAGGCAACGCCGTGGCCAGCTGGCTGAGTGAAAATGGTATTGCAGGAATTGTTCTGAAATACAGGCTTCCTTCCGACCGGATAATGGAAAACAGATCTGTTGGTCCTCTTCAGGACGCACAGGAAGCCATGAGGGTGATAAGGAGAAAAGCAGGAGAATGGAATCTCGATCCGGCAAAGATTGGTGTCATAGGTTTCTCGGCCGGCGGACATCTTGCATCCACCATTTCAACGCACTATGCAGATAACGTATACAAGGTAAGTGACAAAACCGATGCACGTCCTGATTTCTCGCTTCTTATATATCCGGTTATCTCAATGGATAGTACCATAACACATATGGGTTCGAGGACCAACCTGATAGGACGAAAAGCTTCAGCGGAACTGGAAAAGCATTTTTCAAACGACAGGCAGATAACTTCTGATACGCCTCCCGCTTTTATTGTGCATTCGGCTGATGACCGTGTTGTGCCTGTTATGAACAGCATTAACTACTTCAAAGGGTTACAGGCACTCAATATTCCTGCTGAGCTTCATGTTTTCCAGAAAGGAGGACATGGCTACGGTCTTGCAACAAAAGGCGGAACAGAATCATCATGGCCCGGTCTGTGTTTAAAATGGCTAAAGAGTATCGGGATTATCTGAACCCACAAATATTTATCAAACCATACCCTGTAAGTAAACACCAAGCCTTTATAAGGTGCGGGAAAATGCAGGGTATTATCCTGACAGGATTATAAAATAACTAACTCTCTCTGATGGTCATAAACAACAAACTTGACAATATTTCCGGACCTGCCGGTGTTTTCAGCGGTTACTGTCTGATGGCAGCCGGGGTCTATGTATTGTCGTTTTCCTATATGGGACTCCTACTGCTTCTTTCAGGGGCTGTTCTTTCGCTTTCATTCACAGGAACCCTGATTGACATGGAAGCAGGGAAGGTAAAACCCTACCTGGCTCTTTTCGGAATCATCAGATCGGGGAAGTGGTATGATATGAAGGTATTCAGTTGTTTCAGGATTTACAGTTCAAGCAGGACATATACGGCTAATAGCAGGGCAAATATTCAGCTGGATATCAGGAAAAGGGATATCAGACTTGAAATAACAGGCAGGGACGGGGCAAGGGTTATTCTTAATAAATTCAGTTCCTTTGAAGCCGCCAGGAAGGCTATGAGTGAATTGATGGAGAGTCCGTATCTTTCTGGACTACGGGAAAGCAAGGAGCCTTTAAGAAAATGATTGTAAGCCTGTTTGATATGATTCTGACGGATTTGCATTCAGATAAAAATGTCTCAAATAATTATTAAATGCTTTGGCGGGTTAACCTAAGATGACTATCTTTCGACGCTCATTTAAAACCAATAAATTATGCTACATTATAAAGAACTAGGATTAGTTAATTCAAGAGAATTGTTTCAGAAGGCTGTTAAGGGCGGATATGCAATTCCTGCCTTCAACTTTAATAATCTTGAGCAGATGCAGGCTATCGTCAGTGCCTGTGTGGAAACAAAATCTCCTGTTATACTTCAGGTATCAAAAGGTGCACGTAAGTATGCCAATCAGACACTGCTTCAATATCTTGCAAAGGGTGCGGTAGAGTATGCAAAGGAACTCGGCTATGCGATTCCCATTGTGCTTCATCTCGACCATGGTGATTCGTTTGAGACCTGTAAATCGTGTATTGAAACGGGTTTCTCATCTGTTATGATTGACGGTTCACATTTCTCATATGAGGAGAATGTCCGCCTGACAAAGCAGGTTGTTGAGTTTGCCCACCAGTATGATGTTACTGTTGAGGGTGAGCTTGGTGTTCTCGCAGGAATCGAGGATGAAGTATCATCCGATCATTCTTCATATACAAGGCCTGAAGAGGTTGAAGACTTTGTTAAGAAAACCGGAGTTGACTCACTGGCCATCTCTATAGGTACTTCGCACGGTGCTTTCAAGTTCAAGGTACAACCCGGAGAACTTCCTCCTCCTCTCCGTTTCGATATTCTTGAAGAGTGTGAAAAACGCATACCGGGTTTCCCGATCGTTCTTCACGGAGCTTCTTCTGTTCCACAGGATATTGTTGCTGAGATCAACCAGTATGGAGGCAAAATGGAAAATGCTACCGGAGTATCTGAGGACCAGCTTCGTCGTGCCGCAGGTTCTGCAGTATGCAAAATTAATATTGACAGTGACGGTCGTCTGGCCATGACAGCTGCCGTACGCAAGGTGCTTACCGAGAAACCGGGTGAATTTGATCCGCGTAACTACCTCGGCCCTGCCCGCGACAAGCTGAAAGAACTTTACAAACACAAGATCATCAATGTGCTTGGCAGCGTCGATAAGGCATAAGATTTCATATTAAATACATAAATACACCCTCCGGACAATAAACGCCGGGGGGTTTTTTTATCTGCTTCCTGCAATCACCACACTGAACCTTTATGAAAAAATTCCTTGCAGCTGCCTGCAGAAAGGCTTAATTTACATAAATTTATAAGACCTAAAATGGCCAGCTATGATAAAGCATTTTGACAAAGGGAGTATTATAGTCATTGTTATAACCTTTATCCTTTTTACAGCAGC
>JAVEZD010000234.1:0-2849 GCA_034003165.1 Bacteroidales bacterium
TGGTATGTGTCCATCATCATGAAAGGAACGAAGCCTTCAAAGCCAACATGATTGCCCTGAAGTACAAACCGGTAGCTGTCGAGATGATGGACAACAGGATACTTGAGCTTACAGAAGACAGCCTGAGTCAGAGGCATAACCGATTTTTTCTTGAAGGCAAACCAGGTTCCATTATGATAGTGGAATTTGCCTGCGATACTGTTGACGACCTTGAACTAAGAGTGAATAAGCTTATCGGGGATCTTAAAAAACATGGTCTTGGCTACGCCTACCCTGTAATCAGGGGAAAGGATATTACAAGGGTATGGAACCTTCGTAAGGCAGGACTGGGAGTCCTTGCCAATATGAAGGGAGATCCCAAACCAGTATCTCTCATTGAGGATACAGCAGTGAGGGTGGAACAACTGGATGATTACATAAGTGACATCGGGCAGATGCTTGAAAGTTTCGGCAGGGATGCCGTCTACCATGCACATATAGGCACGGGGGAACTGCACCTGAGGCCTGTTCTGAACCTCAAAGACCCTGAAGATGTAATTCTCTTCAGAAGAATAGGGATAGAGACAGCCCGGATTGTAAAAAAATACAGGGGATCCATGAGCGGAGAGCATGGAGACGGTCGCCTGAGAGGAGAATTTATTCCCATCATCCTGGGAGAAAAAAATTATAAGCTTCTTGAGGAGATAAAGCTTTGCTGGGACCCCGTTAACATTCTCAATCCCGGAAAAATAACCGCCACTCCTCCCATGAACACCTGTCTCAGGTATGAGCCGGGAAAAGAGACAAGGGAAATAAAGACAATTTTCGACTTCTCATCCACTGCAGGAATAATAAGGGCAGCAGAGAAATGCAATGGGTCAGCCGACTGCAGGAAATCAGTAAGTATAGGCGGAACTATGTGTCCGAGTTACATGGCTACAGGTGAGGAAGAAAATACAACCCGCGCAAGGGCTAATGTGATAAGGGAGTTTATGAGCGACGAAAACACTGATCCATGGGATCATCCCGAGATACTCGGGATACTCGATCTGTGCCTGTCGTGCAAGGGATGTAAATCAGAATGCCCCTCGGGTGTTGATATGGCCAAACTGAAATCGGAGTTCCTTCAGCACTGGCACGACAAACACGGCGCCTCCCTCCGCACAAGAATGTTCGCCCACATAAGCACTTTGAACTCCATCGGCTCCCTCCTCCCTCCCGTTTATAACTTCTTTCTGAAAAATGATTTTTTCTCGGGTCTCATAAAAAGAATAAGCGGCATTGCCGTTGAAAGAAACATACCTTTGTTATATAAGACAACACTCAGAAGATGGGCAGGAAAAAACCTTCCCCTTATAAATCCTTCTGACCCGAAAAGAACCATTGCACTTTTCGTTGATGAGTTCACCAACTATAACGATACTGAGTCGGGAATAGCTGCAATAAAGCTTCTCACATCGCTTGGCTACAGGGTCATTATACCTGATCACTGCCAGAGCGGACGCAGTTTCATCTCTAAGGGTTTTCTAAGAGATGCCGCCAGAAGAGCCCGAAAGAATATAAAACTTCTATCCGGAATCATTTCAGCTGAAATACCACTTGTCGGTATCGAACCCTCTGCCATCCTCAGTTTCAGGGATGAATATCCCGACCTGGCCGGAGAAGAGCTCAGGGAAGCCTCACTGAAGCTGGCATCAAACACCTTCCTTTTTGAGGAATTCATTGTTGATGAGTTCAGGGCCGGAAGAATAGTAAAAGAGGACTTCACCACTGACAGTGCAGTAATTGCAGTTCACGGACATTGCCAGCAAAAGGCTGTTGTATCATCGGCTCCCACCCTCGAAATGCTTTCTATACCAGCCAATTACTCAGTAAGGGAAATACCCTCGGGCTGCTGCGGAATGGCCGGTTCTTTTGGTTACGAAAAAGAACACTATGGTTTATCAATGAAGATTGGTGAGATGGTCCTCTTTCCTGAGATCCGCGATGCCGGAGAAGATGCTCTCATTGCTGCGCCGGGCACAAGCTGCCGGAGTCAGATATTCGACGGCACCGGCAGGATTGCCAGGCACCCGGCAGATATCCTGAATGCCGCACTTAAAATAAAGGCCAAAAACTCTAAACCTTTATAGTGAAGTCATCAGCATCCTTCATAACGGGAAACTTTTCTCTTAAGTCACTGAGCTGAGCCAGATCCGGCTCAGCTTCCACAAGTCCTTCGTGCTCAGATGGTAATCCGGCCAGGACTTCTCCTGAAGCTCCATATATTATTGAACCTCCGGTATATTCCAGTCCCGTAGCATCTTTCCCAAGCCTGTTTGAACCTGCAACAAAACACTGATTCTCAATTGCCCTTGCTCTAAGCAGTGTATCCCACACCAGCATTCTCCTGGCCGGCCAGTTGGCTGAACAGATAAGCAGGTCGTATTCATCCCTGTTCCTGCTCCAGACGGGAAACCTGAGATCATAGCATACTATCGGGAAGATGCGTATCCCCCTGAATGAAAAAACAAGGCGCTCCTTTCCGGCCGAGAATACCTTATCCTCACCTCCCATGCTGAAGAGGTGCCTCTTATCATAGATATAGGTCTCTCCACCAGGGGTAACAAAGATCCAGCGGTTGAAGAACAGCCCCCTTTCCCTTACTATATAGCTGCCGCACACAGCGGCATCGGAACTCACTGCAAGGTCCGACATCCAGGCGGAGGTAAGTGATCCGGGTGCTTCGGCAAGAGATCCGGCGTTCATGGAGAACCCGGTAGTGAACATCTCGGGAAGGATTATTATATCTGAACCAGCCTTGCTTCCACTGATTATCTTTTCAATCCTGTCGAAATTGGCTTCTTTATCCTCCCACACTATATCATACT
>JAVEZD010000235.1:0-2846 GCA_034003165.1 Bacteroidales bacterium
AAACTCGTATATGGATCGAACACGTGATGAGGATATCTTTTTATTAAGTTTAATTCCTTCGGATAGCACTCTATCCATACGGGCTCTTATTAACAGATGTGTTCTGCTGTCTGGTACTGTCGCAAATTGTAAATTTCAGTTCAATTATATACCACCATTTCAGTTAAGAAGTACAACACAACACAAAAGTAATTAAAAAGATTATTGTTGGTTTTAGTTAGGAGAAAGAAGGCGGTACCGCCTTCTTTCTCCTAACTAAGGCGGCCGGCTCGGGTAGGTTGGATTTTTCATTTTTCCATCATTTGTCTGGTTTCTTTAACGCGATATGATTTTCCACTCATGTTAATTATAAATGCTTTATGAGTAAGCCTGTCAACCATAGCCGCTGTAAGAACCGTATCTCCAAAAATTTCACCCCAGCGGTCGAATGTGAGGTTTGTGGTGATTATGGTCGACTTCCTGCCGCAACGCAGCGAGAGATGGTTAAAAAGCAGTTCAGCGCCGTCCTTGTCGAAAGATACATACCCGAACTCATCGCATATCACCAGATCAAATTTTTCGAACCTGCCCTCAAGAGTTCTCAGCATCTTTTGTGAACGGGACTCACGTATCTGTGTAAGCATCCTTGATATTGACGTAAAGTGTACCTTATATCCTTCCTGACATGCTTTAATCCCCAGCGCTGTTGCCAGATGTGTTTTTCCAGTACCAGGATTTCCGGAGAGGATAATATTCTGCCCGGTTTTTATAAAGTCAAGCCTTTCAAGTTGCGAAAGTTTTGCTTGTGCATCTGGTGGCAGTTCATCCCTTTTAAGGTCATTAAGGTATTTATACTGAACAAAACCCGCCTGCCTGATATGCACTTTTTTACGGTTCTCTTCACGTTTTAAGTATTCTCTCTCCATAAGCCTGAGCAGGAATGCTTCGTATGAAAGGCTTTCGGCCGCTGCCTCTCTTGCCAGCCCCTGGTATTCGCCACGGAAGGCAGGTAAATGCAACGTTCTGCTGAGCTGTTCAATTTGCTCATTTATATCCTTGTCTATCATATTGATCATTAATTTATGCGGCTCTCAGCCAGTAATGTAATTTCCTGTAATTGTCTCATTGAGAGATCCTCTATTTCATCTGTCTCCTTAGCCTGTGGCGGCGATGAAGTTATGACATCTGACTGGTTGCCCAGAAGTGCCATGACCTTATCTGCGGAGATATCCCCGGGGCAAAGCCTGCTTAGTTTATTAACTGCTTCCTCCAGTTTTTCATGATGGATGCCGCCCGTTTTACAGTACAGCAGGATATCTATAAATCCCCTTGGATGGCTCTCAAAGTAGCGATGATATAACATCCGGATTGAAGCCGGCGCCTGTTCCAGAGCGACAGCGCCATGGACAGCCCCCGGTTTGCGTGAAAGAGTTGTAAGATAGTGGTCAATGTCAAGCTGCCACTGGAACGCACCATAGTTACGCTCATGAGTGTATAAATGTAAATTGTTGTGATATACCTTCAGACGGTTGGCATATACTTTTACATCAACCATTCGCCCCACCAGGTAATCAGGGACAGAGTAACGGTTGGTCCCATAACTGAAAGTGGCGTATTTGTCGACTTTCAAGCTTGACATAAGATAACACTCCATCTCTCCCGGGTATTTCCAAAGATGTTTCTTCTCTTCTGCAAGTGCCTCTGACGCACTTTTTCCTGAGGAACCGGCGGGCAGGTTATTTAACTTCTCTACAATTGCCATAAGATGCTCCTGTGCCTGTTCAAGGCTCTCAAACTCATCCCTGTGACTGAATGCCTTGCGACGGACAAACTCAACACTCCTCTCAACATGTCCTTTTTCATTGCCCCTGCGTACATTGCAGAACCGCCAGCGGAACTGGAACCAACCGGCCAGATTTGTAAGAGCAACCGTAGGATGCTTTTCCGTGCGACCGGCAAATTCAGCTATGGCAACACGCATATTGTCATAAACCATCTCGTGGAAGACTCCTCCAGTGTGTGCAAAAAAATCGTTGTGCGATTCCATAAAGGCAAGGGTATCCTGTCTTATGTATAGCCTGGCATAGCGATAGTTGCCATAGGATGAAGTGAACACTGCCAGAAAAAAACGCTTCTGTACTCCTGATATTTTCAGTTTAGTCTCAGCCCAGTCAAATTCACATTCTTCCCCAGGTAAATATGATTGCCTGATGAAGGCTTCCCTTTCTGATACCGATTGGCTGCGGATATGGTTACATACCGTCGTGTAGCCTATCTGATAGCCCAGCGAAAGAAGGTATTCGTGTATGTCGATCTTTCGCTTTAGCTGCTTCCGTAAACCGTTTTGTCGCTTAATCTCATTTTCTTCCAGCTGCGCCCTGATCAGTTCAGATATTTCAAGTGTCAGCTTGCGTTTTGTTCTGCCCGTAGAATCATAACCTGGTGGTGAGGTACTGTAATCCTGAAGGGTGTCTTTTGTCCCCTCTTCTTCTGACTTTTCCTTCGCTTCAAGATATTCCCCCAGATATTTCTTTACAGTTTTGCGGTTAAGTTGCAAATCCCTGGCTATTTTCCTTTCGCTGTCACATTCGCGAAAGTACCTTCTCAAAATTTCTTGCTTCGTATCCATTTTTATCATACGTCTTAGCGTTGCTTGTGATTTTTATAAGCAACTCGTTAAACACTAAAAGTGGTATACTTTTCAACGAGAAGGTGGTATACTTTTCAATTAATATATACACCCGGCTATATTACAATGAAAAATGGGTTGGTGGACTTTTACAACAAGATGGATGGATTTGGTGCTTTATCAAAATACCTTGATAAAGACTACTTGCACAATATGGCGTTAAGGATTAGCGGTGAGC
>JAVEZD010000236.1:0-2838 GCA_034003165.1 Bacteroidales bacterium
CATCAGGAAGACTATATTGAGACATACAAGCAGGTTATGGCCGGTGCCATTGGAACGCCGACTGCAGCCAAGGCATTCTGGAATCAGGACCATGTGTGGTTCAGACTCAGGGAAGAAGGATGGGACGACATGACCTATATGGTACGTAACTGGAACAACTTCTGCTGGCTGTGCGGCGACCATATTCTCGATACCCATGTTCATAATATTGATGTTATCAACTGGTTCTTTGGAAAATTGCCTGAGAAAGCTATCGGCTACGGTGGCCGTCATCGCAGGGTTACAGGCGACCAGTACGACTTCTTCAGTATTGACTTTGACTATGGAAACGGAGTGAGTTCACACAGCATGTGCCGCCAGATAGACAGTTGTGCAAACAGTACAGGTGAGATTGTGATGGGGACAGAGGGTTATACCAACTGCCAGAACACAATATGGGATCTTCAGGGGAATGTGAAATGGAAATTCGAATATCCGAAAGATGAGAATGGAAATCAGATGAATACGATAGTTATCCCTCCCTATGTGCAGGAACATATGCATCTTGTACATGCAATAAGGACGGGCGAATATGTAAATGAAGCCGAGACGACGGCATTATCCACCCTGACTGCTATTATGGGAAGAACGGCTGCCTATACAGGCAGGCTTATAACCTGGGACGAGATCCTTAAATCGGATATGGACCTCGGACCATCAGTCATTGAATTCGGACCAGTTGATATGGTATTTGAAACGCCCATTCCAGGGACGCCAATAACATTATAATGAAACCTTTATTATCACTTTACTTAAACTAAACAGTATGTCACACAAATCATCAAGAAGAGATTTTGTAAGAAGATCAGCAGCAGCTGTTGCGGGAGCTTTTGTGATACCACAGATAATCCCATCTTCAGCTCTTGGTATGGGAGGTAAACTACCACCCAGTGATCGCGTTGTCTTTGGACTTATAGGTGCCGGTTCGCAGGGGAACAGCGACATGAGGGACTTTTATCGTCTGAACAATGAAGTACAGTTTGTAGCTATATGTGATGTCGATGACAACAGACTTGCCTCTACAAAGGCAACCATCGATAAGACACATAACAACAAGGATTGCCGCACCTATGTGGATTACAGGGAGATTCTCGAGAAAGAGACCCTGGACGCCATGCTTATTGCTATTCCGGATCATTGGCACGGGATTATCTACTCAGCTGTCGCAAACAAGAAGATCAATATGTACGGTGAGAAACCTCTTGCCCGTACAATTAAGGACAGTCAGGCGATTGTTGAAGCAGTTCACAGGAATGATATCGTTTTCCAGACTGGAAGCTGGCAGAGATCACAGTCCAATTTCCACAAGGCCTGCGAACTTGTAAGAAATGGCAGAGCAGGTAAGATTACCTTAATTGAGGTTGGTCTGCCCGACGGAAGTCGTGGAATCGGAACTCCTCCGGTACAGGAAATACCTGCAGGACTGAACTGGGATATGTGGCTCGGCCCTGCTCCCAAGGTTCCGTTCAGAGGCGTTCTTCACTGGGACTGGCGCTGGATTCTCGCTTATTCAGGCGGACAGATGACTGACTGGGTAGGTCACCATATTGATATAGCCAACTGGGGTGCCGACCTTGAAGGTACAGGCCCTGTTGAAGTATCAGGTTTTGGCGTTTATCCGGCTGAAGGTATCTATGACGTACCCTTTGAATATGACTTCAATGCCAAATATGAGAATGGTATCCTGATGCATGTAGCTAACTCTTCGAGGTTTAAGCTTGGTATGGGTACTACTTTCTACGGAGACCTTGGATGGATCCATTGCGACAGGAATGGTGTTCTGACAGCATCAGATCCAAAACTTCTTGAAGGTGAAGTCGGTGAAAACGAAATCCACCTTTACAAGAGTGACAACCATTATCAGAACTTTATAGATTGTCTGAGGTCAGGTGAACCTACAATTGCCCCGATTGACGCAGCTCATCGTGCTGTTACTGTCGGACTTCTGGGTGAAATCGCAATGACAACAGGTATGACCATCAAGTGGGATCCTGTTAAGGAAGAAATCATTGATAACCCGATGGCCAGCCGTTTACTGAGTCGTCCGTATCGTGCACCGTGGACATTACCAACAGCTTAATCTGATAACAAAATGAAAAAGAAATATTTATTATTATTACTGGTTGCAGGTTTATTAACCTTCTTCTCAGCCTGTACAAAACAGGCTAACTATAAAGCGCTGATCGTTACCGGACAGAATAATCACAACTGGCAGGCAAGTCATCCTATCCTTAAACAACTTCTTGACCAGACCGGATTATTCACAACCGATATCACTATCTCACCCGAACAGGGCGGTGACATGTCAACCTTTAATCCCGAATTCTCAAAATACGACCTTGTTGTTCTTGATTATAACGGAGATTCATGGAATGATGCCACCAAGGAAGCATTCGTTAAGTTTGTTGAAAATGGTGGTGGTGTTGTTGTATACCATGCCGCTGACAACGCTTTCCCGGAATGGAAAGAATACAACCTCATGATTGGTCTTGGCGGATGGGGCAATCGTAATGAAGAGTCGGGCCCCTATGTATATTACAACAGAGCCGGTGAGATTGTAAGGGACGATACATCAAAAGGTATTGGCGGAACACACGGTCCAAGAAGTGAATTCATTGTCAAAACCCGTATGCCTGAACATCCTATTATGAAAGGCTTACCTATCAACTGGATGCAGGGCAATGATGAACTTTACAGCCGTCTGAGAGGACCGGCCGAGAACATGGAGATCCTTGCAACAGCCAATTCAGGTCAGAGTATGGCCAGAAGGCCGGCACAGACACCTCCGGCTGCAGCTCC
>JAVEZD010000237.1:0-2819 GCA_034003165.1 Bacteroidales bacterium
GGTATCCGGCGAAAAAAATAATATTTAATATTTTCGGGATTGAAATGAAAGTTAGCAACCAGAATCAATAGTCAGATACGGCCCACGTGTTCCGGAGACTAAAATATTTTGTTAAAAGTTTTTCATATATGTGGGTTCTCCGGCAAAAGCTGGAAGCTATCAGGCCAATGAAATAAAATTTTTTACGAATGAAACGAACAGTAATATTAACAGCGGTCCTGGCATTGGCGACAATCGTAGCCCTGTTGCTTTTCAACAAACTGGCATCAAAGAAAGCTGAAAGTAATGTCTTTGCCACTGCTGTAAAAGGAGAATTTGAGATAGCCATTTCAACAGCAGGTGAGCTCCTTGCCGAAAACTCGATAGATATCAAAGCTCCTGAGATAGCCAGAAGAGGAAGGAATATCAGGAACCAGGGCCTTGAGATACAGGATATTGTACCTGAAGGAACAGAAGTGAAAGCCGGTGATTATGTTGCCCTGTTAAACCGGACCCAGTACGACAACACCCTCAAGGATGAGCTGGAGAATCTCAAGGAATACAGGAGCAATCTTGATATGAAGAAACTTGATACTGCTGTCACCCTTACCAGTCTGAGGGATGAAATACGAAATCAGAAACATACTGTTGAAGAGGCTCAGATCACACTGCTAAATTCCAAATACGAGCCTCCGACAGTGGTAAGGCAGGCCGAGATTGACCTCGACAGACAGCAGAGGATTCTTGAGCAAAGGGAAAGGTCGTACCAGCTCAGGGTAGCACAGGCAGAGCGGGATCTCAGGACCCAGAGACTTAACCTTGAGAGGATTGAAAAAAGGGTAAGTGATCTTCAGGAGGTACTTGCAGGATTTGAGATAAAGGCTCCGGCCGACGGTATGGTGATATACAAAAAAGACAGGCGGGGCGTTAAGATCAAGGCAGGTTCAAGTGTCGATGCTTTTGAAAGAGTAGTTGCAACCTTACCCGACCTCAGTTCGATGCTTTCAAAGATTTACATAAGCGAAATTGAGATAAGCAAGTTACGTACCGGACAGCCTGTAAATATATCTGTTGATGCCTTCCCCGACAAAACCTTCACGGGCAAGGTAGTGACTATTGCAAATATAGGAGAGACTCTTCCTAATTCGGATTCCAAGGTTTTTGAGGTAATGATCAGACTTGACGGATCTGATCCGACACTGAGACCTACCATGACAACCAGCAACAAGGTTATCATAAGTAAGGTTCAGGATGTTGTTTATCTCCCTGCCGAATGCGTTCATACAGGTAGTGATGGGATACCCTTTGTATATAAGAAGAACAAAACAAAACAGATAGTGGTTCCCGGCGATGCAAATGACAAGTTTGTTATAATTGAGAAAGGTCTTGAGCCGGGTGAGGAAGTTTACACTATACAGCCGCCTGATGGTGACGGGTTCAGGATGGTTGGCGAAGAGCTGGCCAGCTGACACAATATAAGGAAGGATGGTTTTTACGGGTAAGAATATATTATCTTCAGATACCCTGAAAACCTTTAGCTGATAAATCAATCATTAAACAAAAAAACCGCAGAGCGTTGAGTCCTGCGGTTTTTTTTTCAAAAGTGAATATTATTTCTTATCGTATACCCTGGTGGTTTTGCGCTCACCATTGGGAGTATTCATAGTACTTACAACTGTCAGGTTTCCACCGGCAAGACTCCAGTCTTCGGTTGTCTTCATCTCGTTGGTCTGACCATCAAAATTAAAACTCATCGTAGTAACGATGTTAAGGGTTTTGCCATCGGCCGACCATTTAGCTACGGACTTGTTTTCACCCCTGCCTGTGGTGTTGACAGTTTCCTTTCCGTCGAGGCTGTATTTTGTTGTGGTTGTCATTGCCTGTCCGTCCATGCCCTGCATGGTCCTTTCCATAGTGAGGGTGTTTGCATCCTGGGTAACAACCATGTCACCGCCACCAAAACCACCGGGACGCTGGCCGCCACCACCGCCACCCATACCCTGGGGAGGCTGGCCCATGTCGCTTTTCGAAGCATTATAGGCCCATGATCCTGCGAAATTTGCCTTTGATCCCTGGGCATTGAGAGTCAGGGGCATACTGAACAATGCCATAAGAAGTGTCATTGACACAAACTTCAACATAAAATTTCTTTTCATTTGTAACAGAGTTTATTGGTTTATTACAATAAGACAACCCTGAGGCAGGTATTATTCCGGATAGCTTAAAACAAAGTTGCTATCCATTGTACCCGGAAAATGAAATAATTGTATTAATAAGGTATATTGCAAACAGGGAAGACCTTATACCACAGTAATATAATAAAAAACAGATACCGTCTTAAAATGGTATAAGCATATAGTCCGGACAGGACGATAACAAGTTTAAGGTATCAGGGATTTAAAAATCCCGATCGCATGCAGCTATTTTGAATCTTCTGCTGAATCGTTTTTTATCTTTTCGGATTCTTCATCAACTTTTGATGCTTTCTTGAAATCCTTCAGCCCCTGTCCTATCCCCTTCATAAGTTCAGGAATCTTTCTGCCTCCGAAAAGAAGGACAACAACAAGCAGAATAAGTATAATCTCTGTAACGCCAAATCTTCCCATGGTTTTTCCTGTTATTAATTACTGTAAAGATACAACAATTAGGGTAATATTAAAACACTCTGTATGATTCCTTATCCTTAACCACTACCTGATCATGAAGTCGAGAAGGGGTTTTTCATCCAGGTAAGCCACAAGATTATCATTTTTCTTAAGCGGGCCTACACCTGAAGGAGTACCTGTAAAGATCAGGTCACCTGTTTTAAGGGTAAAATAGCGTGATACATATGAGATTAT
>JAVEZD010000238.1:0-2819 GCA_034003165.1 Bacteroidales bacterium
ACAAAGCTTGTGTTGACGATGTTGGGCGGAACAGACACCTCGTAGTTACCCAGAAGGTCCTGCTGTGTACGGTTGAAATAGGTAAGGCTACCTGTTATCCTGTTGTTGATGAAGGCAAAGTCAACACCGATGTTCCAGTTCTTGCCAAGCTCCCACCTGAGGTTGGGGTTAGGGTTCCTGTTTGGTGCCCATCCAAGATAGTACTGACCACGGAAGGGTGTCTGGGTGGTGCTCCCCGTTGCACCCATGGTGGCCAGGGAGTTGTAGTTCGAGAAGTTCTGGTTACCTGTAATACCATAGTCCCCTCTGAGTTTCAGCTCATTGATCCATGCGACATCCTGCATGAAGTTCTCTTCGCTGATCATCCAGCCGAAAGATACGGCAGGGAAGTAACCCCATTTATGGTTGGCACCGAATTTGGAACTTCCTTCATACCTCAACGAAGCCGTTGCAAGATATTTCCCCTTGTAGTCGTAGCTCAGACGTCCGAAGAAAGCAATAAGCTTTGAATCCTGCTTTCCTGTGGCCTGACCGAGTCGTCCCACTGAAGCGCTGTTGTAAGAGCCGTCATCCATATTATCCCAACCGAACATATCGGTTGTGAAGTCGCTGTTCTCTATCGACAGGGAGGTGTTCATGAAATACTGGTAGCTGTAACCTCCCAGTGCCTTTATGTTATGGTCGCCAAGCTTTGTTCCGTAGTTAACCAGCCATTCGAAGCTCTTCTGCTGCGAGTTGCCCCTGCTCTGTGATGCCTGACCCTTTCTTCCCACCTTGATGGCCTGGGTGGATGTGGAAGGACGGAACCAGAAGTTGTTGTTGTCATTTATCTGCTGAGCCAGAGTAACTGATGTGTTGAGATTATGGATCGAACCCGGAGCAAGCAGCGGAAGCAGATTAAGCCTGAAAGTTCCGTCCCAGTCAAGGTACCTTGTCTCCGTCTTGTTCTGCTCAAGCTTAAGAAGCTCAACAGGGTTTATGGCTTCCCATGTGGTAGGCTCATAGTAAAGTGAGGGGTCGTCGGGATTCATGATTGGCATCGTCGGGTTAAGCGACAGGGCCTGCCAGAACACCGAGTGGTCGGCGTTGTCGGAGTTGATGACTCGCGGAGCAATGTTTATCCCTACCTGGTACAGCTCATTGGCAGCTATATGGTTGAGTGAAAGTCTTGCTCCCACCGACTGGCGGGTCGACCTGATGTCAATACCCGTTGCATCCCTTACGTCGATCGTTGCCCTGTAGTTGTTTCTCGGATCACCACCCGAGAACTGAAGGGTATGGTTCTGAGTCACCCCGGTCCTGGTAAGCTCCCCGAACCAGTCTGTGCTTGAACCAAAGTCATTACCCCTCTCAGGATGGTCTCTCCACTGCTCAGCTGTGAGTACATTAATCTCGCGCTTTGCAACGTCAAGACTAACGTAGCCGTTGTATGATGCCCTGAACTGTCCGTCGGCAATACCTTTTTTTGTTGTTACCAGGATTACACCGTTAGAACCCCTGGTACCGTATATTGAAGAGGCGGCACCATCCTTCAGGATCGATATGGACTCTATGTCGTTTTCGTTAATGTTCTGAAGGTTTCCTCCCGGAACACCGTTGATGACAACAAGAGGCTCAATGCCGGCGGTCCTCGACGAAACACCCCTTACCTGTATGTTGGCCGAGGAGTTGGGATCGGCAGCAGCCGTGTTTATTATTGATACACCGGCAACTTTTCCTGCTATCTGCATCACCGGGTTCACTGACGGTACGTTGAGGAAGTTCTCACTGCTTATGCTCGACACTGCACTTGTCAGCTCCTTCTTGCTTACCGATCCGTAACCTATGACAATGACGTCGGCAAGAGCCACGACGTCCTCGGCAAGGGTAACGTCATAGTTGTTTGATGCCGTTACAGGAATCTCCTGCGTTGTCATTCCCACAAAGCTGAAGACTAGTGTCTGGGCATCTGAAGGAATCCTTAGTGAATAACGGCCGTTGATGTCTGTAAGGGTTCCCACTGTGGCACCCTTTACTGTTACTGACACTCCGGGAAGAGGGTTGCGGTTGACATCCGAAACGGTTCCGCTTATCTCTCTCTGCTGGACAGAGGATGATAACTCATTCAGTGATGATGCGTCGCCTGACGGGTTTTCATCACTGAGCATAGCCAGTAAGGTTCCTGAAGAAGCATTATTCAGACCATCTGCCTCCTGGGCAAACGACTGGTTGGCAAACAGGCAGGAAATGATCAGAACGATCACAGCAGACCCGTGCCGGGATCTGAGCTGCCTCCTTTTTGGGCTCCGGTATTGCGAAAGCCACAATCTGAGTGTTTTCTTCATAGTTTAATAGTTTAATGGTTGATGTTTGAATTTATATTGAAGACATGATTACATACCACCCCACCTTTTGCAGGGAAGATGAACGTGTTTCCCGAAATGATGTCAGAAAGTGAAGATGCCGCATAGAAACAGTGCTCCGGGGATTTGATCTTTCCCTGAGATATGGGCAATAAAATAGCAGTTCCACGAGTATCCATGAAATTAAAAAAGTTACCTATGTACGTAATTCAGTGAAAGGCGGAAGAAAGAGCAGTCCTTCCCAGCAGGACTGCTCTCTTGACCCTGTTAATAGAATTAACCTAAACTGGTCCTCAAAAACTCCGGCCTTTCAAACTCTACTAATCTTAAAACAACCCGCCAGCGATCTTATCGGACCTTCATATGAAAAAAACAAAACGATGATCGACATTTAACAAATCAGCTGCCTGGTTAAAGAACGGTCATTAATATAACCTCTCAGGTTTTGGTTTATATGTGTACTATCCGTGGCTTATC
>JAVEZD010000239.1:0-2749 GCA_034003165.1 Bacteroidales bacterium
TACAGGTTGCTGCAGAGGGCAGAAAATGTAACATTTATCTTTAATTCAAATTCAGAGGGGATACGAACAGGTGAGATAAGCAGGTTTCTGCTCAGGATGAAATACAGTGGGGTCCTGGATCCCGGTTTCCAGACTCCCGGATTTGAGATACGAACAAACAGACCCCTTGAAGGAAAGGTTGAGAGGACAGCAGTGCATCAGGAGATTCTTGACAGGCAGTTCTGCGGAGAAGAAAAGGGACGCCTGTCGCCAACTGCAATAAACATGTGGCTTAGCTGCACCATGAAGTTTTACTACCGATATGTAAACAACCTTAAAGAGCCTGCAAAAGTTTCTGCAGAGATTGATCCGGCCATGATGGGAAACCTTCTCCATGATGTGATGAAAAGAATATATGCCGGCTTTGCTAAAGAATTGATAAGCAGGGAGCTTATAGACAGGCTTATCAATGACAGGGAAAATCTTTTTTCAATAATTCGGGAAACGGCATCGGGCATCGGAGGAAGAAATTTCTCAATGAAATCGGATGGTAACATATTAATAACCTGTGATATACTAAGAGAATATGTCAACAGGATCCTGGAGTACGACAGGAACCTTACTCCATTCAGGATATACGGCCTTGAAGATTTGCATAATTTTGAAATCTCCCTGCTGACTGATGGCCGGAGAGTAAGGGCTGGAGGATTTATTGACCGTATTGATGAAGTAAAGGGAAGCAGGAGGATTGTGGATTACAAAACAGGAAAGGCCAGCGATAAGATCTCATCGGTTGGGGACCTGTTCTCTGAAGGCAGGACCAAGGATTATGATGCCTGGCTGCAGACACTGTTCTATTGTGAGGCATTCTATCGCAGGGATCAATCGATGCCTGTAAGGCCCTCAGTTTACAGGATACGTGAGTTGAAGGAAGGTTATGATGATCGTCTTCCTGTAAGGAAGGGAAGAGAGGAAGGCTTTTTTGTTGACGATTATCTTCAGGTAAGGGACGATTTTCTCAGGTCACTTCAGGAGGTAGTAACACTGATAATGAACAATGAAGAACCCTTTGAGATGACAGAAGACCGTACAAAATGCAGGACCTGTCCTTATGCTATATTGTGTATGAGATAGATAATTTCCCCTTAAAGTAAAGCATCTGTTACTCCATCTCCCTCTGCAGGGCAGCCATCTTAAGAGCTGTCAGGGCAGCTTCATCACCCTTGTTTCCCAGCTTTCCTCCGGCCCTGTCAGCAGCCTGCTGCTGGTTATCCGTTGTGAGAACACCAAAGATGAAAGGGATGTTATATTCGAGGTTTAGCTGGGTAATTCCCTGAGTGACCCCCTGGCAGATAAAGGTGAAGTGAGGAGTCTCGCCCTGAATGACACATCCCAGGCAGATAACCGCATCAGGGTCATCATATTCCGCAATGAACTGTGCCCCAAGGGTCAGCTCAAAACTTCCCGGGACATGCTTCACTACTATTTCGTCGGGACTAACCCCATGTTTAATGAGAGTATTAACAGCTCCATCGAGCAATGCTCCTGTTATTTCATAGTTCCAGTCAGATACGACAATGCCAAAGCGCATGTCGCTGGCGCCGGGAATGTCAGTTATGGTCGATGATGAGAGATTTTTTGTGCTCATTTGCTTTCAGCCAGAACCTTGACCCTTGAAATATATTTTTCTATAGTTGTACCCTCATTGCTCTCAGGGTATTCATCTCTAATCCTTTCGTAAAGCTTAAGAGCTTCTGAATAATTGTTTTCGAGCTCATAAAGCTGGCCGGCCTTCATAAGGAAGAGGGGCGTGTTGAAGGAGTTGTCAGCATATTCAGCGGCTTCGAGGTATTTTGATATACCCTTTTTTGTATCGCCCAGCTCAACATATGCATCACCGGTAGCCCCAATGGCTATTGATGCAATCATTTTATCCTTTTTTGAATATTTCTCAAGGAAACTTATAGCTTCTTCATATTCCCCAAGCTGGAGATAGCAAATCCCTGCTCCATAACGGGCCAGGTTACCTGCCTTTGTTGAACCATAATCATTGGCAATGTCAAGAAAGCCCGGATAGTTACCGTCGCCATTGAGAGCAAGATATACCGAATCCATCTCGAGGTAGCGCTCAGCCTGATAGATCTGGGCCTGGGCCTCATCGTTCCTTTTGTTAAGGAAGATTCTGTAGAGCCAGAAAAGGGCAACCAGTGCAACCACAATACCTAATCCGATCAATAAAGCTTTGTAATTATCCTCAAGGAACTGTTCAGTTTTTGAAAGCGTCTCTTCGACATTCTGGATACCCTGAGAAACCTCTTCTTTCTTCTTCTTTGCCATAGTTGTTAATACATTAATCGCTTAAAATTTAACTTCGCAAAAGTAGTTCTTTTCAAGTAATTTTAAAACAATTGATTAAAAAAACGGACTACCCGGGCATTTATGTTATATTGCATATAGTCAATAAGATACAATAAGGTTATTTAGTGCGATTCTTTTTTTTAACTTTGGAAGAGTTTTAAAGGTTTGCCGTTTTGCCGGGATAACAACCTGTAATTTACTTTTAAAAAGTTGTTTATGATTGTCACAAAACCCATATTGTTGTACCCAAACACTGTTCTCATATGTTTCTGAAGAAATTGTCGCTGGCTAATTTTAAGAACTACGGTATGGCAGAACTTGAGTTTTCGGCCAGGATAAACTGTTTTACAGGGGACAACGGTGTTGGCAAAACCAATATCCTGGATGCCATAAATTACCTTTCGCTTACAAA
>JAVEZD010000240.1:0-2741 GCA_034003165.1 Bacteroidales bacterium
ATGGTAAAGTTCCACATCTGCATGGTCCCGTTGGGTATCCAGTTAAAGCTCATATCCCAGCAATGCAGATCGCGCGATATACCTATCTGTGTCATGGTTATATCCTTCATCCTGAAGTCATACCCGCTGGTGTAAGTAATTGTCATCTTTTTTGTCAGGGAAAGGTTGCCATTGACTGAAAGAGTCTGGTTAAGCTGCGACTTGTTGAGGCCTTTCGAATAATTCAGGTTATATCTGACATACATCGTCCATGGGACATCAAAAACGGGATAACCGTAGGCATCGGTCATAATCTGACCCTGGGTGCCGGCAAATCCACTTTGTCCCATACTGGCCCTTTCAGCCTGTGACATGGCAGGCTCATTAAGCTGTTGGGGCTGCTGTGACTGCCCTGTGGCCTCACTGTCCTTACGAAAGATCTTTCCGGCATCAAAATCAAGACTTACGGAGAAACCTGTAAGTCGCAGCAGTCTTTTATCAACAGAATACTGGAAGCGGCCGCCGGGCCTGCCGTTGTTGTCGAGGGCATAAAGTGAGAAAGAGCTGTTTGCAGATACATTGAAGTTTTCCATAAGGGTTGTTCTCATGGAAAGTGAGACCGGTGCCCACCTCATTGAATCGGCAAAGATATTATATGAGGTGTTTATACCCAGGTTATCAATCACTTTCACCTTTACAGGCTTGCCCGTAGTATCATTCTTCTGGAAAACCTTTGCTTCGACTATGTTTACAAGACTGAAGTTTACGCTACCGCTTCTTTTTGAAAGCGAAGGTGTTCCGAATATATTTCCTTCAAAAACCGAATACTCACTCATATTACCCAGAGTATCCCTCTGAACTGTCCTGTACAGGTCTGAGCTGAGACCCTTTAATGATGGTATGAAACTGAATCCAACGGAGGGTCGCATTACATGACGTATGGCCTGTACTCTTGAATCAGACCTGGTGGAGGTATAGGTGCCGTAAAGCTGCGGATTAAAGCTTGCGCTTACCGAAGGCCTGAAGGAATGACCATAAAACAACCCGTTGACTGTATCGTTTATTACTGATGGTCTGTTCACGAAAGTCTCGGGATCAATGTAATCAGGATCCCAACGCTTTTCAATCTTTCTTGTATAAAGAACCCCCGTGTAGGAAACCTGCGGGGAAACCGAGAAATTTCTGAAGGGCCGGAGCTGAAGACTGAGAGGAGCCTCATGCTTGAATCCGCTTCTCATGTTCCTCCACACATCATTTGTAAATAACAGCGAATCATAGGTGCTGATCTGATTGTCAACGGAGGCTGTATACTGGAACTGCAACTCCTGGTACCACTTTGAAGGTCCGGGGTTCCTTTTACTCTTAAGCGGATAGATCCTTGAGGTATTGAAGTTAACCTTCGGAAGGTTAAGACTGACGGTTTTGTTTCTCACATTCTGGCTGTGGTTCATGCTTGCCGACAGGTTAAAGGGAGTTCCGTCCCAGGTTCTTGAATAGCTTACGCTCGATTGCCTCTGGGTAGTCACATGTTCTGAAACGTTATAGCTGTTGGTCTTGTCGTATCCGCTCGAACTCATGTTGACACTTGCCGAGAACCTTGATCCTGGTCTGGCCTTTGCATCCTGTATATAGTTCCAGCCTATCTTGTAGTTTGACTGCTTACTGTAATCGGGTAATCCCTTGTGCCCTGTTATATTGTTGGCATAGCTGAATGAGAAATTACCACTGTATTTATAAAGCATGTTATAGTTTGTTGTGGCCGTTGCCATCCATGTGCCGTTTGTATAAATACTTCCCCGTATAGCAAGATCGAAGTTGTCATTTATGGCAAAATAATAGCCCCCGTCAGAAAGGTTATACCCCCTTTCCCTCTCCTGTCCTATCCTGGGCACAAGAATTCCGGATGCCGCACTCTTTGTCTGGATAGGAAAGAAACCAAATGGTATGGCGATGGGAAGCGGGATGCCTTCCAGAACAAGGTTACCCGGACCCGAGATTATCTTTTTCCCCGGGTAGACCCTGGCCCTTGGCAGATTTATGTAGAAATGAGGAGGATCAGCATCGCAGGTCGAATAGGTACTCATGGCAATGTTACTTGTGCCATCTTCAAGGAGCTTTGTAACTTCACTTCTAAGAAGGCCATCCTCCTGTTTTGTAAGTATATTGAAGGCAATTGCTTTTTTTGTCCTGAAGTTATATGTCAGTTCCTTTGATTCGATTACCTGGGAGCCCTCTCTGAAGACAGGTGTTCCTGCCAGCTTACCTGTCGAATCCTTTAACCCGGTGGCATATACTGTATTATTGGCCATATTAAAGACAATGGAATCGGCAGTGATCTCAATATCGCCGTAGGTAACCTTTGCCCCGGTGTGAAGAATAGCGGTTCTGTTAACCATGTCGTTCCTCTTGTAGCCTTCTGCGCTGTAAGTAACCTGTTGATCCAAAGCCCCGTCGGTGGCAACCTGAAGAACCCTTCCCCGTGAACCGGCGACTATGGTATCTGTAATGGCATTAACTGAATCAAGGGGTGTTCCGGACTGTTGAGACAATAGGGGAAACATCCTGACCATCACGAGGATCACAACAACGAACCGCTTTTCTTTAAAAAAATACAACTTAAATATTATTTTTGTATAGTTTTTGAGTGACTTCGAGATGTCAGCGGCAAAACTATTAAAAAAACATTAACATATTATGTGTATAATACTTAAAAACGGCAAACATCGTACCTTTAATATATTCACACTCCTTCTTGTTGTCAC
>JAVEZD010000241.1:0-2733 GCA_034003165.1 Bacteroidales bacterium
CTGAGACAGTGCCCAGATCGTTACACCATTCGTGCAGGTCGGAACTTACCCGACAAGGAATTTCGCTACCTTAGGACCGTTATAGTTACGGCCGCCGTTTACCGGGGCTTCAATTCAGAGCTTCTCCATATTACTACAGATAACCCCCCCTCTTAACCTTCCGGCACCGGGCAGGTGTCAGGCCTTATACCTCATCTTTCGATTTCGCAAAGCCATGTGTTTTTGCTAAACAGTCGCCTGGGCCATTTATCTGCGTCCCGCTTGCGCGGGAGACCTTTTTCCCGAAGTTACAGGTCTAATTTGCCTAGTTCCTTAGCCACGGATCACTCGAGCACCTTAGGATTCTCTCCTTGACTACCTGTGTCGGTTTGGGGTACGGGCACCGTGTACCTGATGCTTAGAGGATTTTCTTGGAAGTCTGATTAGGGTCACTATCCACTTGCCCGAAGGCTCATGGTACTGTCAGGTTCATCATCCCAATGCTATTAACATTGAAATATAACTACTCCCTTTAACGTACTATTCCGTCAGTACGCGGACCTTTCACTACTCCGTCTCCCCTTCGCAGTACACGCTGGTACTGGAATATTAACCAGTTATCCATCGGGATCGCCTTTCGGCTTACCCTTAGGACCCGACTAACCCTGATCCGATTAACGTTGATCAGGAAACCTTAGTCTATCGGTGGACCGGTTTCTCGCCGGTCTTATCGTTACTTATGCCTACATCTTCTTTTCCAGACGCTCCAAAATACCTCACGATACTTCTTCTGCGCTGACTGGAATGCTCCCCTACCTTCCGATGCTTACGCACCGGAACCATAGCTTCGGTAATATGCTTATGCCCGTTTATTATTCACGCACAACCGCTCGACTAGTGAGCTGTTACGCACTCTTTAAATGAATGGCTGCTTCCAAGCCAACATCCTAGCTGTCTAAGCAGTCGCACCTCGTTAATTCAACTTAGCATATATTTGGGGACCTTAGCTGATGGTCTGGGTTCTTTCCCTTTTGTCCACGGACCTTAGCACCCGCAGGCTCACTCCCGTGTATATCTTGCAGCATTCGGAGTTTGTCAGGGGTTGATAGGCGGTGAAGCCCTCTAGCCCTATCAGTAGCTCTACCTCTGCAAGACTCTCCACGAGGCTGCACCTAAATGCATTTCGGGGAGTACGAGCTATTTCTCAGTTTGATTAGCCTTTCACCCCTATCCTCAGTTCATCCAAAGACTTTTCAACGTCAACTGGTTCGGCCCTCCATCCCGTGTTACCGGAACTTCAGCCTGACCAAGGATAGATCACAAAGTTTCGCGTCTACCCCCACTAACTATACGCCCTATTCAGACTCGCTTTCGCTTCGGCTCCAACTCTGTAAGTCTTAACCTTGCTAGTGAGGTGTAACTCGTAGGCTCATTATGCAAAAGGCACGCCGTCATCACGCCTAAGCGTGACTCCGACAGGTTGTAAGCGCACGGTTTCAGGTACTATTTCACTCCCCTGTTCGGGGTGCTTTTCACCTTTCCCTCACGGTACTTGTTCACTATCGGTCTCTCAGGAGTATTTAGCCTTACCGGATGGTCCCGGCAGTTTCAATCAGGATTTCTCGTGTCCCGACCTACTCAGGATACTACATATACCATAATTACTTAAAGGTACGGGACTTTCACCCCCTGTGGTCATACTTTCCAGAAATATTCCCCTTCATAATTATAATAATAACTGTAGTCCTTCAACCCCGAACCCGCCAAAACGGATGCGGTTTGGGCTATTCCCCGTTCGATCGCCACTACTAAGGGAATCACTTTTGTTTTCTCTTCCTCCGGGTACTAAGATGTTTCAGTTCTCCGGGTTTGCTTCACGCCTCACAGCGTGATACCAAGCCTTCAGCCTGGTGGGTTGCCCCATTCGGAAATCTGCGGATATAATGGATATTTGCTCCTCCCCGCAGCTTATCGCAGCTTGTCACGTCCTTCTTCGCCTCTGAGAGCCAAGGCATTCACCATGCGCTCTTATTTACTTTCTTGTGTTAATCTCTAATAATCTTCTTGCCAATATGTCAAAGAACTTTGTCAATTTGAAAATTTGAAAATCTATTTTCAAATTAACTTGTGGAGAATAAGGGAGTCGAACCCTTGACCCCCTGCGTGCAAGGCAGGTGCTCTGGCCAACTGAGCTAATTCCCCATTATTTTTTTCCGGAAGTCGAACCGTTGACCCTCCCGCCGAAGCGGGATGCTCTGGCCAACTGAGCTAATTCCCCATTATTTTTTTCCGGAAGTCGAACCGTTGACCCTTCCGATGAATCGGAATGCTCTGGCCAGCTGAGCTAATTCCCCGGGAGTCAGCGTGAGTATGAGTTTTGAGTGTGTGGAAATCTTTTCTCACTCTCACTCTCAATACTGTTTCGTAGTCCCGCGCGGAGTTGAACCGCGGACCCCTACATTATCAGTGTAGTGCTCTAACCAACTGAGCTACGGGACTGATTAATACTTTCCCATACTCCGGTATGGCAGGGATTTCTCCAGTATATTTTAAGTTTGCCCCCAACCCCCTAAAGGGGGCCTAATTTAAAGTCCCCTTCAGGGGATTTAGGGGCGAACCCAAAAAGTTATAAAAAATGAAGTAAACCAGGCGGATACGGTAATGTCTTCTCCAGAAAGGAGGTGTTCCAGCCGCACCTTCCGGTACGGCTACCTTGTTACGACTTAGCCCCAGTCACTAGTTTTACCCTAGGCC
>JAVEZD010000242.1:0-2728 GCA_034003165.1 Bacteroidales bacterium
GTGTTGACTTTGCCTTCATCAACAACAGGATAACAGGTAGCCTTACCTATTTCAACCGTACACAGCAGGACCTTCTGGGTAACTACGAGGTGTCTGTTCCGCCCAACATCGTCAACACAAGCTTTGTCAACGTGGGTACTATGAGAAACACCGGTTTCGAAACCGAAGTCAACTTCAATGCAGTAAAGACTGCTGATTTCACTTATAACATAGGACTTATAGCTTCGACCCAGAACAACAAGTTCATCAACTTCTCAAACGACCTTTATTCGGGCCAGACCTTCTACTGGCAGAGTGGGTTCCCCGCACCGGGAAGTCCCGGTTCTGTTCAGGGTATTGAAGAAGGCTCGCGGATCGGTACTTTCTTCACCTATCCCTATGCCGGCGTTGATGAACTCGGCAACTGGCTTATCAGGGGAGCTGATGGTGAGGTCAAATCGATTACCGAAGGAATTGATCTCGACAAGGTGGCTGTAGGTAACGGACTACCTAAACTTATGCTTTCGACCAACCACAGCTTCAAGTACAAGAACATTGACCTGACGCTGTTCTTCAGGGGTAACTTCGGCTACCAGGTTTACAACATACACGAGTTTTACTGGGGTCTGCAGTCAGCAGCCGCCAACCTGAACGTACTTGACCTTACCTTTACCAAGAACAAGCATATCGTCAAAGGTATGAACGAACACAACAGCTATTTCGTTCAGGATGCCGACTTCCTGAAGCTTGATGTTGCCACGCTCGGATATACAATAAATCCAAAGTCAAAATGGCTGGGTGATATAAGAGTGTATTTCACCGGAAGGAACCTCCTTCTCTTAACAGGATATGATGGTGTCGATCCCGATATCTTCCCTGTCAACGGTCTCGAGCCCGGAGTTCCATCAGGGAAGAAAAGCTATTATCCTGCCACAAGGCAGTACCTGTTCGGACTCAGGCTTAATTTCTAACCATAAAAGACTAACGTCATGAGAATAAAGAAATATTTAAAATATACGGTTTGCGTGGCAGTCTTGCTGACAGTCTTCAACATAAGCTGCACCAAACTCGATGAGAACGTATATGACATCATCGTATCCGAGAACTTCTATGTGTCAAAGGCCAACGTGATACAGTCGTGGACAAGGCCCTTCAACTATGCGTACAGCACCTTTGCGGGACCGCTGTTTCAGATCAGTGAGAATACTGCTGACCATTTTATGACTCCCAACAGGCAGGGTCACTGGCTTGACGGACAGGTATATTTCCGTCTTCACAAGCACACATGGACGCTTGATGACTCGAACCCGAGGAATGCATGGCTCAACTCATTCAGAGGAGTGGCCTATTGTAACAGTGCCATTGCCGACCTTTCCAGGCTGGATCCTGTTAAGTTTAAGATGACAGAGGCAGAGATGAATAATCTCATCGCCCAGCTCAGGGTTCTTCGCGCATGGAACTATATCAACCTCCTTGATATCTTCCGTAATGTCCCCATCGTTACAGACTACCCGAGCGCTGACCTTATGCCGGCACAGGCCACACCACAACAGACCTTTGACTTTATCGAGACAGAACTGCTGGAGGTCATGCCTTTACTTGAGAGCAAGGTAGGTCTGGGAGGCAATCAGCAGAAGCAGGGTGAGTGGAACAAGGCCGGGGCTGCTGCCCTTCTTGTAAGGCTCTACCTTAATGCAGAGCTATGGATAGGGGAGAACCATGATGCTGACGTTATAACCTATGCAGAGAATATCATCGGAGGTGACTATGGCAGCTATGAGCTGGCCGACCGTTGGGATGCACCCTTTGACTGGAACAACGAGACCTGTGATGAGATCATCTATGGTTTCCCGAGTTCCTATGGTTATACGCACTATGTGTACAGCGCAAACATGTACTGGTGGGGTGCGCCTTTCAAGGCAGCTCCGTATTTCGGCTTCAGCGACTGGGGTGATATGAACCACAGGTTCGGACTGCAGCCGGGACTCGACCTGGAAGGCAACGAGTATCCCTGGGCAAACGGAAAACCCGTGCGTAAGTTCATGAACTATCCCGATGATGTAAGGCTTGAGAAATACCGCAACCTGGGCAATACAACACGCAGGGGGATGTTCCTGCGCGAATCGCTCGACTACAGGAATGCCAGCGGTGACAAGATCTTTGTAAAGGCTGACAACGGAAGGTATACACTTTATATGAGGGATCAGGTAGGCTGGTTTGAGGATACGGATACGCTCAGCATATCTCCTGATGCCACCTCCGGGTCGGTTATGATATCCGACATGGACCATGCCGATCAGAGTTCGGGATGGTGCGTTATCAAATACCCGATTTACAAATCAACTGATGCGGGTAAGATGGAATCCGACTTTGCCCTTATCAGGCTGGCTGAGATTTACTATTCACTTGCTGAGGTTAAGTTCAGGGCAGGGCAGAAGGCTGAGGCCGAGCAGCTGCTAAACGAAGTAAGGGAAAGGTACTATCCGGAAGGCTCGGAGAGCCTGTATCCTGAGGACGGTTCGTTCATCACAGAGCAGGAGCTTCTTGATGAATGGGGTCGTGAGTTTATAGGAGAAGGAATGCGCAGAACCGTGCTCTGCAGGTTTGATGCCTATACAGGCGAATGGTGGGATAAACCTGCCGAGACAGACGATCACAGCATGATCATGATGATAAGCCGTACCATTCTTCAGGCTAACCCGAACCTGGACCAGAACCCGGGTTATCCTTCGAACTGATCTTTATAATT
>JAVEZD010000243.1:0-2723 GCA_034003165.1 Bacteroidales bacterium
ATGTGGGTTTCATCAGTATAAAATTTAAATTCTAAAGGTTCCCGTGTTTAGGGAAAAACCTTCCATCATTGAAGATGACTTGATTTATAAGTTTTTTAATATAAGTATTAATCATGTGGGGTCACAACAGAATATCTGTCAGTTTATTCTGCTTTTGATTCAGCTTTCTTTCTTTTTGACGCCGTCTGAATGCATTCGCGTTCAGAAATAATAACAGATACACCCTGGTAGGCGAACTCTTCAGCCATGATCCTTACATTCTCTCCGTGGTTTTTCTTAAGGGGAACAATACGCTTCAGATGAGAAGGATCAACACCAAGGCCGATGCATATATTCTCAAGGCGTCCGGTAGCAAGAGACTTCTGACCACCTGTCATACCCGTCGTGGAGTTATCAGATATTATAACAGTCACAGGAGAATTCTTATCAACGGCATCCAGAAGTCCGGTCATCCCTGAGTGCGTAAAAGTAGAATCACCTATAACGGCCACAGAAGGAAAAAGTCCGGCATCAGCAGCCCCGACAGCCATAGTGATTGAGGCACCCATGTCGACGCACGAATTTATAATGTTGTATGGAGGAAGCGCCCCCAGTGTATAGCAGCCGATATCTGAAAAAACCCCTGTGCCTTTAAAAGGTTTAAGAGCTTCAACAACGGCGCTGAAGGTATCAGCATGCCCGCACCCTTTGCAAAACGATGGCGGACGCTGTTTAACCAGTGAAGGCACCTTGTAGGTTTCAACAGCAGGAATACCAAGGGCTCTGGCCACCAGTGAAGGATTCAGTTCTCCGTCCCTGGGCAGGGTGTCATCAAGTCTACCCAGTATCCTGTGGCTCTCATCGAGTATACCCCGCAGTGATTCTTCGACTATGGGATAGCCTTCTTCAAGAACAAGTATCTCCCTGCACCGGCTTACAATATCCTTTATTATATCCTTAGGGAATGGATATGCAGAAATTTTAAGAACAGGAAAACCTGAAAGTGAGCTGCCAAGGTTTTCCATTACATAATTATAGGTTATTCCGCAGGCAATGATACCAAGATCTCTTTTTTCCCCGTCGGTAAATATGTTGTATTTACCTGTGCGGTTATCATATCGAAGCGATTCATAGGTTGACAGAAGAGCTCTGTACTTTTTCCTCGCAAGGGCCGGAAGCAATACGAACTGACGTGGGTCAGAGGGCAGCGACAACCTGTTCCGGGGTCTCTTGGCTGACCTCCGGATTGCTGACCGTGAATGTGCCAGCCGGGTTGTGATCCTGAAAAGAACCGGGATCCTGAATTTCTCAGACAGGTCAAAGGCATCTGCAACCATGTCGTAGGCCTCCTGCTGGTTTGATGGCTCAAAAACAGGAACATATGAAAACTTACCATAAAACCTCGAATCCTGTTCGTTCTGGGAAGAATGCATTGACGGATCATCTGCAGCCACAACAATAACTCCTCCGTTAACCCCGGTTACTGCCGAATTTATAAAACAGTCGGCTGCAACATTAAGACCTACATGCTTCATAGCAACCATGGCTCTTTTCCCGGCATACGACATACCCAGGGCAGCCTCCATGGCTGTCTTTTCATTTGCCGACCATTCCCTGTGTATTCCAGCTTCAGCGGCTTCATCCGAAGACCTGAAATATTCCATTATCTCTGTCGAAGGAGTACCGGGATAGGCATACATACCACTCACTCCTGCATCAATAGCTGCCTGGGCGATAGCCTCATCACCTAATAATAAAACTTTATGCATAATTATAACTTAATACAAATCAGCTCTTTCTGAGCGAACTTCAAAGTTAGAAAAGCCTCAGGACTTTTCGGGCGAAAAGTATTAAAAATAAGTTAAAAGTTTTACCGTTAGAATCATTATTGCGTAATTTGCAGATCGATTGCCAAAAATATAACAAACCCCGGGAGAAAGATCACTTGAGAAGATTCCTTTATATTATTGCCCTGCTTCTTGCACCTGTCAGCTTTGCTGCCGGTCAGAATTCTGAAAGGCTAATACAGGTTACCGGGCTGATTACAGATGATCAGGCAGTCCCGGTTGAGAACTGTGCCGTAATCTCTGTAAAACTCAGAAAGGCAGGCATAAGCAGTAAGAGCGGAATCTATTCAGTAACTGGCAGACCCGGCGACACTATAATATTCAGGGCTCTTGGTTTCAGGCAGGGTATGTCTGTAATCCCTTCATCTTTCGATGGCAGATTCATTACAGCAGACATTAGGCTTGAGCCCGATACTATTATGATTGATGAAGTCGTTATCCTGCCATGGAAAAACTATCATGAATTCATAACTGAAATGACTGAGGAACGTCCGCAAGATCCGCTGATTGTAAATATGAACGAAAACCTGGCTTCGATATACGCCAGTGCTTCCAATGAGGCGGGATATACAATAACTCCTGAAGCAGGATTCAAATATGCCATGGAGCAGAACTTCAGCGCTCTGTCAACAAGAAACCAGTATCCCTTCAACAACCTGCTTAATCCCCTTGCCTGGGCTAAATTCTTCTCCGAGGTAAAAAACGGACTACTTAAGAACCAGGATTACAGCAAACCTGTAAAAAGCAAAACCAGGAAGAAGAAACCCAAAGGATCATGAAAAAATACGAAGGAAGGATTGTCGGAATTCTTGGTACTGTAATAATACATCTTATTGCAGGTATTATCTTTATGTCGTTCCGCATCTCTTCTGTCAGAAATGATCTGAAAGAAGAATT
>JAVEZD010000244.1:0-2691 GCA_034003165.1 Bacteroidales bacterium
ACCTCCTGCTCGACAACCCGTACCGGGGCTTCGGGCCAGGTCCATGAGATTGTGAGCGACGGAAGGTATCTTGTCGGGTTCAGCTGGAGGGAGAGCAAAGGGATCATTGCCGCACCGACAATGATCAGCATTACAAACAGAATGTTGACCGTGAATGTGGAGAGAAAAGAGCTGTGATGAGGTTCAGTATTCATTCCTCCTTCACTATTGTTTCGTGGGCGAGATTAACATTTCCGCTTACAATGACCAGATCGCCCGGTTCAAGGCCCTCACTGACTGATACGCTTGTACTGTTCTCGAATTCGACAGTTACATATTTCCATATCGCAAGCGAATCCTGCCGCACGAAGATCACATCTCTCCCCTGGCGTATCACGAGGGCTTCCTTCGGGACAACCAGCCGGCCCGGAACAGGCTTCCGGATGACGACCTTCACGTTCATCCCGTCGATGAGATGGCCGTTATTCCGCAGCCCTGCTTTTATCTTTACCATTCCCGTCTCATCTACCTGGGGATTGATCTGGGTGATCGTGCCGGAAATGACAGTGCTGTCGTTGATGAACGGCATTATGCCCACAGGCATCCCCTGGTTTATAAAACCATATTCCGATTCGATGACCGGGAATTCCACCTCCATCTTCTGGTCGTTGATTATCGTGCACAGGTTAAGATAATTCTGGCTGGGATTCCATTGAAGAGCCTCAAGATTGGCCACCACGCCGCTTATGGGGGAATGTATCCTGGTATTGTTGAAGTTGTATTCCGCAAGCCGGAGGGCGGTAACAGCATCGTCGAGGCCGGAGCGTGTGCGGGCATACCTGATCTCCTGCGAAGTGAGTTTTGAAGTATCATCTGTCAGGTAGTAAGTCAGCAAATCCTTCTTAAAGTTGAGTAATGCCTTTTCAAGATTCTGTCTGGCTGCAGTAAACTGAGATTTGAACTCAAAATCTTCTATTACGGCAAGCAGTTCCCCCGCGTTAACCTTTTTGCCGTTCCTTATGGCAAGTTCCCTGATTATTCCGTTGACCTTGAATGGAACTACAGCTTTTTCAGAAGAAAACACTTTCCCGTTGCTTACAAGCTCGTGGTAAAATGTTGATTGTTCAAGCCTGACCGTCTTAACAAGAACTGCTTCAGGATGTGAAGAACGTCGTGCCATCTCCTCAAGGTTTTCTGCAGTCCTGGGTTTGCAGGAAAACAATAGTGAAATGACCAGAAATACAGTGATCCGGAATTTAACTTTCATCCTTACTGGAACTTTTACAATGGTTTGTATTAAAGACTTCTTAAAATTAATAAACATTCTTTGAAATGAAAGAATAAAGCAACTGACAGAATCAGGTTCAGATAATCATCAGCGTGTTGTGCTTCACTGTTCTGTCTTATCCAAAACCGCAACTTGTTTCCTGTTCTCAAAGTCATATAGAGTCTGTATTTTAAGATTCAGTAATTCAAGTTTATAAGATATCAGGGAGCTGTTATATAATAACTGTTTTTCAGACAACTGGTTCTGGTAAATATTGAGATCCATGCCAGTAAGGTCTCCGTTCTTATATTTTTCAAGATTTAAGTCGTATGTAATCTGTGCATTCGAAACATTTTTACGGGCTAATTCAATCTGGTTCTGCAGGTTGATAAGATTCCGCCAGACTTTACGTATACTAAGGATAATATTGCTTTTCTCTTCCTCAAGGCTAACCTGTGCGGACTCTATTGAAGCCTGTGAAGCCTTGATCCTGGACTTCCTTTCACCCCAGTCCCATAAAGGTATAGTAAGTGACAATGAAACGCTCTCGTTATCGGTTGGATTTGAATATACATCAGATACTTTTTCGTTGTCCCCGAAGATACCCACCGATAAGCCCAGGTTTCCTTTAAACTCGTTAAGGGCTTTGGTCTGTATCAGATCAAACTGTGAGTTTTCAACGGCTATAGCCCGCTGTCTGAGTTCCATTCTGTTTGCCAGTCCCTGGTCAATTGCAAAACTAATGTCAACCGGAATTGTATCCGCTGTCACATCGGGGATGACAACTATATCATCATAAAGATTTATGCCGATCAGTATCTTAAACTCATCCTTGCCGTTTTCGAGCTGGACCTGTTTGTTTTCAAAATCCGACCTGGCAGTCGCCAGGTTAAGCTCTGCCTGAAACAACTCTTCACGCGGAGATAGTCCGGCATCAACTTTTTTCCGGGACACATCATAGCCCTGCTGCATGTTATTATAAGCCTGTTCAGCAACCTCGAGGCTCTTCTGCTGCTGCCAGACGTTGTAAAAAGCCTGGGCCACCTCTTTTTCAAGTGCAAGAAGCTGAATGGCATAGCCGAGCTGAGAGTTTTCAAGGGCAAGGCGCAGTTCCTTCATAATGAGCTTCGTCCTGTTATAGGTGAACAAAGGTTGATCGAGACTAAGAGAAAGGTTGTTGCTGAATCCCTTAGTGGTTATTTCAGAATATTCGGAATAAGAATCAGTATAACCGAACCTGTTGAAAAGCGACAACCTTGCATCTGTCAGCAATATTGGCTGGGTGATCGCGAATACTCCATAACTTTCTGTTGTTTTGGTTGAATTCCATTGGGAAATCAGGTCATTGAAGGTTCTGTTCTGACTATAGCTGACCGGCATCAACGACAATGAAAAATTCGATTTCAGCGCTGCATTCTGCGCGTTAAGGTTTTCCCTGCTGCGGA
>JAVEZD010000245.1:0-2690 GCA_034003165.1 Bacteroidales bacterium
ATGTCCTCTATGCAGGCTCCGGGATACCTGAGTTTAGCTTTCTTTAGAAGCAGGCAGAGTTGTCTGTCTTCCCTGTATAGTGACTCATGCTCCAGAAGGATTCTCAGCCTCTCCTCGAAACTGAGATCATCAATCTCCGGCATCTTCTGCTGTAGTTCATACGCCTGTATGAATCCTTTAAGTCTGAGCTGTGTCATCATTTCCGTTAGTTCCATCTTTAGTCATCTCCTTTTATACGATAGTACTCATTGCCCCTGATATTCTCATGGACAAGATTTTTTCTTGGTTCAGGTTCAAGGTAGTGTATTTTATCCAGACCTTTTTCAAGGATAGACTTGATGCTCTTGTATCTGACAGTGCCGCTCTCCAGAACCATACGGCATGCCTTCTCAAGTCTTTCCGGCTGGTAATATTTCGAAAGCTTAATGACACCCATACAGCTCTTGTAAGCCTGTTCCGGAAACTGCCTGCTGTCAATAATGGCATCTATTGCTTTGGCGGTGTACGCTCCTGCGGCCTTTGATGCCCACTTATTAATTCTTTCAGGCGTCCAGCCTGAAGCAACGAACTGATGGTTGGGCGGCATGTGGGCTTTAGAGGTAGCGTAGTAGCCATACTTAAAAGACCTGGGGTGTGATGCTATGCATTTATTCTTATGTATTATCTGAACTATCCTGCTGTTGTATTTGATATCTACAGTTTCACCCATAAGCCGCCATGGGACACTGTAGTGAGTATCTCCTACCTGCACATGATAGTTGAAGCTCACCTTGGCCTTCTTCCAGCTGTACTGTTCGAACCTTTCAGAGGGAAGTGGTTTCAGCGCAGGCTGGTCTAATCCTTTGAACAGCTGTCTGCGGGATGACTTCATATGCTGCATGGGTCTGGCGTTAAGATTTACAAGCTCTTCCGCCACTGCGCTGTTGAGTTCCTGTATGCTGTTAAATGTGTGGTTACGGAGTACAGCAAGGATACGGCGCTGAACGTTAAGTACGCCGTTCTCTACCTTCCCCTTATCCTTTGGTTTACCTGGTCTTGCGGGGACAACTGCTATGCCGTAATGCGCTGCCATGTCTGCGTAGCCGGGATTTATATCAGGGTCGTAAAAGCATGGGGACGTTACTCCGGACTTAAGATTATCCGGCACTATGCATTCAGGAACGCCGCCGAAGAAATCGAACATCTTTACATGGGCTTCTATCCAGAACTCTTTCGTCTGGTCAGGAACACATACCGCATAGGTGTATGAACTTGCTCCTAAGGTCGCTACAAAGAGATCTACTGATGTCACCTCGCCTGTTATTGGATTTACGATCTCAGGCTTGTAACCGGAGAAGTCTACAAATACCTTCTCGCCTGCTTTATGATTAAACCGCATCGTCGGATTAATCTTTTTACTCCACTGCTGATAGTGGTAAGAGAATTGGGAACGGCTGTAGCCTCCGGGATTCTCACGGATATACTCTTCCCAGAGAAGCTGAAGAGTCACCCCTTTCCGCTTAAGCTCTTTGCAAAGATACTCCATATCCGGCATGGGGCGGGAGTATACGGGCTGATCTGGTTCCTTGGGGTAAAAGATTGACTCAAGCTCCTCATCCGGAAGCTTGGCAAAGGTTTCATAAGGAATGCCTGAATCTATGTATTTGTTGATGCATCCGCCTGCTGTCGTCGGTGATACATTACAGGCTTTGGCTATCTGACGGTTGCTGAGACCGCCTAAGTCATGAAGGCGGATTACTTCACGAAGATATTTCATTGTTAACCTTCCTTTCTTGTGTCGTCGCATCTGTCTCTCCTGTTTTTGAGACAGATTCTATAGGCTCGGAAGATTAACGTAAAATTCAATTCAAATCATAAAACGGGACACAAATGCAAATCCGGTAGCTGCGCTTAAGTGTCCAGTCATTTCCGGATTCACTGTCCAGTTAATTCCGGATTGAGTGTCCAATCAATTCCGGAAACGGTGTCCAATTAAAACCGGATTGCCTGTCCAATCGACTCCGGATTTCGCATACACTCTCGATAATTTATCAGCACTGCTGAAAAGCAAGGCAGGCCTTGTAAACGGAAGACTTTTTCTTTTCAGTGATAAACAACAGATCATAGCCGCATCATTTAATTTTGAAAATAAAGACGGTATTCTGGCAAAAATTAAGGATCTGGGAATAAAGGAAGCTCAGGATATATTTGATGCAGCAACACAAGGAAGTCACAAAGGGAAAACAAGCAGTTCTTCCGGTGTAGGCTATATATACTTTATCACACCTGTGTCCGGAAATTGTGAAAGCAGATGGTTTCTTTCATCTGTTGTAGCAAGAGCGTCCATTCTGGAAAATATTAACCAAACCTTGCTCAACACAATAGCTATATCTGTTATTATAATGGGAATAATTTATCTTCCGGTTTCTTATATCATCAGAAAAATATTCATACATCCTATTGACAAGCTTAAAAACATGACAGCAGACATCTCTGAACAAAACTATGAAACAACAGAAGTTATACTCACGCGTATTGATGAATTTCATAAACTTTCCATCTCATTGGAAAACATGGCAAAATCCATTAAAAAATATGAAAAAGATCAGATAAAACTTACAGATTCTTTTATAAAAATACTTGCAGGGGCTATAGATGCAAAATCTCCTTATCCTGGCGGGCATTGCGAAAGAGTTCCGATTATTGCAGTT
>JAVEZD010000246.1:0-2678 GCA_034003165.1 Bacteroidales bacterium
CATCCTTGAGCGTTTCACAGATACTGGTCAGAACCAAGAAATTATTTTTGTGATTCAAAATTGACCTGACAATTAAATATTTGATGGGAGTGGATGGTGCCTTTATAGGGAAATGTCTCCTGTACTCCGGAAATATAAGATCATTTCCCATCTCCAGTTTGAAGCTCCCCAGATTCTTGCCTTTTGAGTTGAATCGAAAAAATTCTGCAGGAATTGCGGGATACTCAAATCCCGCTAACACGGTATCCGAATCGTGATCATATCCAATCAGAAGCCGACTGATCATTATGTTCAAGGCCCATTGAAGTTCATCTTTGGTTGTGGAGCTATCCCCAAATTGATTTTTAGGGAAGAAGGAGTTGCCTAGATTCCCTTCAGCATCAATGAAACCAATCCTTCCAGCTCCCTTTGATGCTCTGAGATTAGAAAAAGAGCAAATATACTTGTTCTCCTGAATGGGGATTAAACTCCCGGTTATCACGGGAGTTACTATTTTTATATAATCAAGTACATCCAAGTCTTGACTCAGTATACAGATTCTGTAGTTTCTGATATCATAAGTTATGAGTTTTGATCCAACAATTCCAAATCGCGTCACACTCAGAAAATCTCCGGGGCCTTGACCGGCTTGCCCTATACGTTTGATAAATTTTCCGTCCCAGGAATATTTTGCGATAAATTTACCCCCAGTATCTCCAACGAAAATGTCACGATTGGAGCTGATTATTCCCGTGGTTATTTTTACAAAAAAGTAATCGTCACTTATATCATCACCGATGGTTCTGATAGGGTCGATTGAATAGGTTTGCCCTGATTCCAAAGAGAATAATTGAAAACTAGATATCAACAAAACGATAGCAAAAACAACACTACTTTTCATTTGTCTTTTCTCCATCGATCAACTCTCTGATTCTCAAACAGTCTTTCCTCCCTTTTATAACACCCCCGGCAAAAGTTCTTAATCAGAATTATTTCAGCTTATAAAATTTTTTTCAAGCCGGAAACTCATCCTTCAAATTCAATACACGAAAAACCAGTGAATTGAATGACAACCAGGAAACCCGAATTGCATCACAGTGCAACTAAACAATAATAATACTCCTCCGGCCTATCCCGCGCCTTCTTCAAAATCACTGTCCGCCGCCTCATACTCCAGGATATCGCCGGGCTGACAGTTCAGCTCCCGGCACAATGCATCCAGCGTGGAGAAGCGGATGGCTTTGGCTTTGCCGGTTTTCAGGATCGACAGGTTGGTGGTGGTGATTCCGATCCTTTCGGCCAGATCCATTGATTTCATTTTATGTTTTACCATCATTAAATCCAGATTAACTTTTATGGCCATTTCATCTCCTGACAACAAGCCCGCAGGGGCTTATATGGTTAAACTCTGCTCTTCTTTCATTTCAACGGCTTTACGGAAAACGTTGGCCAACACCAATACCAGCAGGCCCAGGAAAAATATCGTACCTTCGGTACGCAGGCTGAAGTACCTTTGGGTTTCCAGGGCCAGGCCATTGGCGGTCAGCATGTTGCTGTAAATATAACTCATGGCATTAAAAACAATGACCCTGATAAGCGAAATCCCGACTACAGAGTAGCCGATCAGACGGATCCTCCTTGAATTTGATCCGGCGAAGGGCTCATCCCGTTGTGTGCTTTCCACCAGTTTCAGCAATTGCTGAACAATAACAAGGTACAAAAAAGCGCACAACAAGCGCAACACCCAGTAGAACCCGACGAAAGTTCGGCTTTTGCCGTGCATGAAGACTTCGCAATAAGGTATAGTTCTAATCTGCAGATCTTCGGTATCTTTGACTAACTCATCAAGACATTCAATACCTTCAACATGATCCAATTTGTACATTGTTTTAAAATCCGTAAAACTGCCCATTGATATTTTGCCGGGGCTTACAAACGCATAAATTGTAAAAGTCAGAGCGCCGATCACTCCGATAATTGTAAAAATCCTGGCAATTCTCAGGATGGCATTGAGATTCCCCGTGATTGAAGAATCCCAGGTGAATCTTTTCTTTTTTCCATTCTTTACTACTTCTGGTTTTCCGTCTTTTTGTTCACTCAATTCTTCCTCCTTGCCTCTTTCCGGTTTATCAAATTTCCAAACAACCCAATTTAAACCTTCCAGAAAATGAACAACCCGTTCATTTCCCGGCTTTGAAACTGAGCGCCGCCCAGCAGCAATCATACAATAGCATCAAAATATATGTTTTTCAACAAATTCTTTTCGTTTATCAATATTTTTTCCAGTATATACCCCGAACCTTACCCAAAAAGAGAAAGACAATGCAGAACAGAATATAAATCGACTCGTTGTACCGGTTCGGTTATCCGGCGTTGATCTGTTTGAGCAGTTCCTCGATATCGATGTCAACTGGTGTAACCACTATCACCTGGTCGTTGATGGTGTCCATATTGATTTTATCGCCTTTTGGCAGGGAGCGACGGAATGCCTCCATTTCGTCGTTGCTCTTCCGGTCCAGGCGCCATTGACGACGGGAACTCACCCGGACATTCTCCCTGGCGACTGAAAGCTACAATGCCTCCCCTTTCTCTCACGCTCCCTAGTTACCCAGCCGGTTACCAGCCCCATTCGTTTTGGACTTTCCTTCTTTTTGCAAAGGCCCGAGAACCTTTCTTAAGACACTGATCTCTTTACTGAG
>JAVEZD010000247.1:0-2674 GCA_034003165.1 Bacteroidales bacterium
GTAAGCATCCGGCGTAATACATCTTTTTACAGTTGTCGCGGCTGATTATTTTTAGCCAAAACATAAAAAGATGATAAATGAATCAAAAATTCTGGAGCTGATCAGAAGATACAAGGATACCGGGCTTACGATCACAGCCTTTTGCGTAAATGAAGGCATTGCCAAATCCACATTCTACTATTGGCGAAAAAAACTCAACAAAGCGCCAGTCAAGGGTTTTATACCACTTCTTGTTAATGCCACACCAGCAACGAGGAGTGGTCCTTTAAAGAATTACACTCAGGAACAGCATGAACTGCACATATCAGGCGATGATTTTCTTTTGGAGCTACTCTATCCAAACGGAACCAGGCTTAGGATAAAAAGCGACCCTGACTTTGACCATCTTCGTACGCTTGTTTGCCTTCTGGATTAAGGTTATGTTCCATCTTCACAGCTCACTGAAGTATTATCTATATCCTCTTCCGGTAGATATGCGAAAAAGTTTTTACACCCTGAGTGGAGTGGTCAACTCCCTGATGAATCAGAATGTCCGCGACGGAGGGGTGTTTATCTTCATGAATCGCCAACAGAATGTGATGAAAATCCTGCATATGGAATATGCCGGACTGGTAATCTATCATAAGAGATTAGAATCAGGCCGTTTTAAGCTGCCGGTTTTTGATGAGAATACCACCTCGATAACCATAAACTGGCAGGATTTAATGACCATGGTCCAAAGTGTAAAAATAAGGAATTCAAAACCACATAAAATTGTTAATAAAAAACTGTTATTCAGTTAGTTATTAACAATATATCAGTTTGTTTCCAGGGTTTGTTTTGTTATCTTTGACAAGACAAAAACGGAAAGAGAACGGTGGATAATAAAGCTGATAAAGATACATTAATAGAGACCTTACTTCAGGAGCGTGATGAGCTTTATCAGGAACTCTCAAAATTACGTCAAGCTGATAATGGGGCCCTGGAAAGAGCAGAGAAGAAGAATGCACGTTATGAGGGGGTTATAAAAGACAAGGACGAGAAGATCAGGCAATTAACAGATCAGCTTGCATGGTACCGCCGCAAGTTCTGGAAGGCAAGCAGCGAAAAATACATACCTCAGGATCCTTCACAGCGAAGGCTTGATTTTGATGGTCTTGATATCCTTCCCCAGGAGGAGGCGGTAATAAAAGAAGCCGCCAAAGAGATCGTATCATACGAGCGCAGAAAGCCTGAAAAAGCAAAAAAGCAACCATCCCGTCTTCCCCTTCCTGAGAATCTTCGTCGTGAAGAGGAAGTGATTGAACCTGAGGGTATAGATGAAAACTGGATCCGCATCGGAGAAGAAATAACCGAGGTACTGGAGCACAAACCGGGAGAACTTTATGTTCGCCGCATCGTTCGTCCGAAATATGCATTGAGAAAAGACTTGCAGCAACTTAGGGAAGAAAGTGAAGAAAGCGGACAGAAGAATATGAAAATAGCAACACTTCCACTCTTACCCCTTCCCCGCAGTAATGCCGGAGCAAGTTTATTGTCAGAACTGCTGATTGGTAAATATGTTTATCATCTCCCTTTTCACCGCTCAATCGCGATGTTTAAGATGGCAGGAGTATCAATGCCGGCATCGACTGTAAATGGGTGGTTCTTCGGAAGCAGCGATTTACTCAGGGCACTCTATTACAGGTTACGTGAAATAGTCCTCTCCACTGACTATATACAGGTTGATGAAAGTACTGTTCCGGTTATCAACGATGAAAAGCACATGGCAGTAAAGTCTTACCTCTGGGTAGTAAGATCGGTAATGAAGAACCTGATGTTTTTTCATTACGATAAAGGCTCCAGAGCTCAAAAGGTGGTGATAGAACTACTTCAAAATTACCAGGGAGCTGTACAGACAGATGGTTATGATGCCTACTCAATATATGAGAATAAAAAAGGTGTTCTGCTGCTTGGATGCTGGGCTCATGCAAGACGGAAGTTCAACGATGCACTGAAAGAAGATGAATCCGGGGCAAAGTATGCACTGGAACAAATCGGCATGCTTTACAATGTGGAAGCCATGGCAACTGATCAGGGACTGGATTATCAGCAGCGGGCAGCACTTCGTGAGAGACTGGCATATCCAATATTGTGTGCCTTTGAAAAATGGATCGTAAATTATTATCCGAAAGTCCTGCTACAGGGCAGAATGTATAAAGCACTGGCATATACCTACTCATTGTTCCAGCGACTATCGAGATACCATCTTGATGGAAGGTATCAAATTGACAATAATCTTGTGGAGAATGCTATCAGGCCTCTGGCATTGGGACGGAAAAACTATTTATTCTGTGGCAATCATGATGCAGCTGAAAATGCAGCCATTATGTACTCACTGCTGGGTTGTTGTAAATCATGCGATGTCAATCCAAGGCAGTGGTTAACTGACGTTTTAACCAGAATCCCTGCTTATAACAATGACTACAGCCGGGATCTTGCAGAGCTCCTCCCTCATAACTGGAAAACAACACACATCTCCAAATGACTCCAATAAAATCCAACAATATTGGAATTTGTTGGGATCTGTTGGAAAAATGACCTCTTTGTCTACAAAACTTCAAAGAACTCCAGTATTATTAGACTTTTCTGAAACAAAGTGGAAATATAGGCTTTGTTATACTTCATGCCAACATGTAGCTGCCCGTATGCTTAC
>JAVEZD010000248.1:0-2670 GCA_034003165.1 Bacteroidales bacterium
GTAAGCATCCGGTCTGCCACATATTTTGCTAACGGAAGGATCCGATTACCTTCCCAGGCAAAAAATCAATGTTAAGCAGTTCAAAGATGGCCGTTCTTTTGGAGCGGCAGAAGGAGTCGGGATTAAGCGTCAAAAGTTTTTGTTCCAACGAAGGCATAGCACCATCTACATTCTTTTACTGGCGGAAGAAGCTCCGTAAAGAGGGACCAGACGGACGCTTTATACCACTGCTGGTACGAGCTCCGGGATCAGCTGAATACCCGGCCTCCATTCGGCAACCTGCTACCGGTATGGACAACACCTCGCTGGAGATTACTTACCCCAACGGCGCCACCCTACGGATAAAACAAACCCTGGATCTGGCCGGCCTTCGGTCACTTGTGTCCCTGTTAGACTGAGGCCCGTGTTCCATCTTCACAGCTCACTGAGGTATTACCTGTATCCACTACCGGTAGATATGCGTAAAAGTTTTTACACCCTGAGTGGTGTGGTTAACTCTCTGATGAACCAGAATGTTCGAGACGGAGGGGTCTTTATCTTCATGAACCGTCATCAGAACGTTATGAAGATCCTTCACATGGAATACGCAGGTCTGGTCATCTATCACAAGCGACTTGAATCAGGCCGATTTAAGCTGCCGGTTTTTGATGAGACAACCGCCTCGATTAACATCGACTGGAAGGATTTAATGTCCATGGTAGAGAGTGTCAGGCCGGGACGGTTGAGAACCCGCCGTATTGTTAATAACTATCAGTCATTCAGTTAATTAAAAGTATTTTAACTGAGTATCACATTGCTTTATCTGAGTTATCTTTGGCTCAGACTTAAAGCAAGACGGACTGTGTCAAATACACCTGATCAAAGCGCATTTATCGAGACCCTCCTTCGGGAGCGTGACGAGCTTTATCAGGAGCTGTCCAAGCTAAGACAAGCAGATGGAGGTACGCTGGAACGCTACGAGGCATTAATCAGGGAAAAGGATCGCAAGATCAGCCAATTAGATGAGAAGGTAAAGAAGTTTGAAGAAAAGATCAAGCAATTAATTGATCAGCTTGCATGGCTAAGGCGTAAGTACTGGAAGTCATCGAGTGAAAAGTACATCCCGTCTGATCCAGCCCAGCGTAAGCTTGACTTTGAAGGACTTGACATACTGCCCGAAGAAGAGACTGTCATCAAGGCTTCTGCCAATGAAATAATCACCTATAAGCGTACCAGGGCAGAAAGAGAGAAGAAGCAGCCGGTACGTATGCCCCTTCCGGAGCATCTGCGTCGTGAGGAGGAGATCATCGAGCCGGAGGGCATTGATGAGAACTGGGTGCGCATAGGCGAGGAGGTTACCGAGCAGCTGGAACATAAACCCGGAGAGCTTTATGTCCGAAGGATCATACGCCCGAAATATGCTCTGAAGAAGGATCTGCTGGCTGTCCATGAGGTTAGTGGAGAAGAGGGTCAGGAGAAAGCCGTTAAGATCGCACCCCTTCCGCTGTTACCACTGCCCAGGAGCAATGCCGGGGCAAGTCTGCTTGCCGAGCTGATCATGAGCAAGTACATGTATCATCTTCCATTCCACCGGCAACTTGCAATGTTTAAGCTTGAGGGTATAAGAATACCAGCATCAACTGTCAACGACTGGTTCGTCGGTTGCGGGGATCTTCTCAGGGCGCTGTATTACAGGTTAAGGGAGATAGTGCTTGAGAGTGACTATATCCAGGTCGATGAAAGCACCGTGCCGGTTATCAATAATGAAAAGCACCGGGCTGTTAAGGCCTACCTGTGGGTGGTGAGATCGGTGATGAAGAACCTGGTATTCTTTCATTATGACAAGGGATCAAGAGCTCAAAGGGTTGTTATAGAACTCCTACGCGATTACAAGGGTGCAGTACAGACAGACGGTTACGAGGCTTATTCTATCTACGAGAATAAGAAGGGTGTGTTGCTTCTGGCTTGCTGGGCACATGCGAGACGAAAATTTACTGAAGCCCTTAATGAAGACAAAACCGGAGCCGAGTATGCCCTGGAACAAATCAGCCTGCTCTACGGTGTGGAGTCGATGGCTGACGACCAGGGACTCGATTACCAGCAGAGAGCAGAGCTTCGCTCAAGACTTGCTTATCCCATCCTCCTTGGTTTTGAGAAATGGATCGTCAGCTATATGCCCAAGGCATTAACAGGGGGAAGAATGAGCAAAGCATTAACTTATACATACTCATTGTTCCACAGATTATCCCGATATCATCTTGACGGACGCTACCAGATGGATAGTAACCTTGTGGAGAACAGTATCCGCCCTCTGGCTCTGGGGAGAAAAAACTACATGTTCTGTGGCAATCATGATGCGGCGGAGAATGCTGCCATAATGTACTCCCTGCTCGGCTGCTGTGCTGCCCTGGATGTAAACCCCCGGGAATGGCTGACAGATGTGTTGACCCGGATCCCTTACTACAACAAAGACTACAGCCTTGACCTGGCAGATCTACTGCCTCATAACTGGAAAGCCGGCCGGGTGCTCCAAAAAACTCCATTGGAGATCCAATAATTATTGGATATTGTTGGAAAAAGTTGAACACTCCATCTACTTTTTACAGAATATCAAAGAACTCCAGAAAAGTTGTATTGAAACCTAACCACGGCAATATAGCCCATGGTCAGGCCTCTGTCAATATGTACCAG
>JAVEZD010000249.1:0-2670 GCA_034003165.1 Bacteroidales bacterium
AGACTATATAATTCACCTGGCCGGAGCCAATATAGGAGAAAAACGCTGGACTGACAAAAGGAAAAAAGAAATTATTGACTCACGGATTGTTTCAGCCGGACTACTTCACAAAACAATAAAGGATAACAGGATAGGCCTTAAAGGTTTTATCTCAGCATCAGCAACCGGATACTACGGGTCATTAACATCCGACCGCATTTTCACAGAAGAAGATTCTCCCGCAGCAGACTTCCTGGGAACAACATGCAGGCTGTGGGAGGAATCGGCTTCGCAGTTTGAAAAATCAGGAATCAGAACTGTTATGATACGCACCGGAGTAGTTCTTGAGAGAAACAGGGGAGTGCTGGAAAAGCTCCCGGCCACGGCAAAACTCGGCTTCCTTGCCAGCCTGGGCAATGGCCGTCAGTATATGCCATGGATACATATTTCAGATCTGTGCAGCATTTACCTGAAGGCGGTAACCGACGGCAGCATGTCGGGTCCTTACAATGCCGTAGCTCCTCAGCACATATCCCACCGCAATTTTATGAAGATCCTCTCTGAAGTAATGCACAAGCCACTTATGCCAGTAAAGGTTCCGGGTCTGCTTATAAAAATGGCACTTGGAGAGATGTCTGATATTATTCTTGGAGGGAGCAGGGTCTCTTCGTCGAAGATCATTTCCTCAGGTTTTGAATTTAAACACGGCGACCTTAAGGAATCTCTCGAAGACCTCCTGGTTAAAGAAAATTAAGGAAGAGGTAAAAAAAACTTAATCAGGCCGGCATTTTATAACATAAAAGTCATAAAAACATGGTTTTTTAAAAAATAAGAAAAAAATTCCTTTATTTGCCGTACAAACCGGAAAACCATGTTCCCGTTCTCTTCTCTTTTACATGAAGTACCTATGTTCATAATGGCTCTTGCCTATGTGATCTGGTTTGGTATTTATACCTTCAACCGTTCGCATGATGGTACGGAAGAGACGCCGAAAGTCATAGAAAAGGTTGTGGTTTCCTCCCCGGAAACACTCTACGGTAATGCCCTGCACCTGAGCATTGGAAATACAGATGATTCGTGTGATCAGGCTGAAGCTACTTCCGGATTAAAGAACATTATTGCCTTAAGCCTTATCAAGGCACCAGGGCCGTCTGAAGAAGACAGCCCTCCGCTTTCGATCTGGTCATCCGGCCTTTTCTGCCGGCCCCCTCCCTGCTGAATTCAGGTAACCAGTCTCCGCAGACCGGGAGACAAGCTGACAACTCCCTGTTACACGGGAAGGATCATCCTTCCTCTTAAAAAAAACACATGTTGAATCCACGACAGGGGGAGTTATGAATATATACTTTATAACACCATTATAAATCTTTCCTGCTGAGGAGGATAAAACTATTTTTCAATGAAGAAATACTATTATTTGACCTATATTATTCTGTCATTTTTTTCAGCTGAGATCATTGCCCAGGATCATGATCTCCGTGCTGATTCGATGTATCTCGACCAGGTAGAGTTAAGAGAAGTTGTAATAAAAGCTTCAAAGGATAACGTAACATACAGATCCATCCCGGCTTCAGTATCTGTGATGTCATCGGCTGACCTGTACGATAATGAGATCCGTACGCTCAGTTCTGTAACTGCAACGGCGGCCAACTTTTTCATGCCTGAATACGGTTCGAAGCTGACCTCGCCAGTATATATAAGGGGCATTGGATCAAGGATAAATTCACCCTCTGTGGGTTTGTATGTCGACTATGTACCCTATTTTGAAAAAGCCGCTTTCGGTTTTGATTTTTTCGACATAAAGAAGATTGAAATCCTGAGGGGGCCGCAGGGAACTCTTTTCGGGAGGAATACAATGGGAGGAATAATTAACATAGTTACCCTCTCACCTGTCGACTATTCGGGTACCCGGCTCAATGTCTCCGCAGGGACTTACGGCACAGTAAGTACCGGAGCAGGATATTACGGGAAATTGAACAGTAAGACCTCATTCTCACTTGCTGTCAATTACCTCCATAACGACGGGTTCTATACTAACGAATTCACCGACAAGGAAGTAGACAGGCTTAATTCATACGGGATAAGAAACAGGATCATTGTTGAAGCTTCTGAAAAACTTACAATTGAAAATATTGCCGGACTGGAAATGAGCTATCAGGGAGGTTATCCTTATGCCATTTTCAATGACTCAACCAAAACTGCTGAAAACATCAACTATAATCAGTACAGCTCGTACGACAGGGTACTTTTCTCTGATGCACTGCTTGTCAGATATAACCACGGAAATTTTGAAGTGACATCGACCAGTTCATACCAGTATCTCGATGATATTCAGAATATTGACCAGGACTTCACTGTTGATTCCCTGTATTTTGTTGCCCAGACTCAAAAGCAGCACATGTTATCGCAGGAAATAATTGCCCGGTCATCAGGCAGCAGGAAGTATAACTGGCTGTTCGGAGCCTATGGATTCCACCAGGCCTTTGACAACGGGGTTGGTGTTGATGCATGGGCTCAGAAGATGGACTACCTTAAGGAATACGACCATTCAATTTCAGGGGCAGCTCTTTTTCACCAGTCATCATTATCTGATTTCATTATCAAAAACCTTAGCCTCACTGCCGGATTAAGGGTTGACACCGAAAATGACAGGCTGGGGTACTTCTACGACAGAACCTTTAACGGAAATTA
>JAVEZD010000250.1:0-2646 GCA_034003165.1 Bacteroidales bacterium
GAGAACTCATCATATTTATCAGTACTGAAAGGTGCTTTTTTAATACTGTAGTAATCCGCCTGGCTGTAAATCGGACTTAACAGGAAAACTGTCAGGATGATTGAGAGTATTGATTTTATTTTCATTTTGTTATTCATTCTAAGTAATCTGAAAGAGTTTAAGCACCTAAAACAAAAGGGGATTAACCACATCAATCCTGTACCTGAAAAGATACCTTATCATTACTTCATGTGAGCCGTTTGAATATCTTCCAAGTTCTCCTAAATCAAAGTCGTAGGTATATGCAATCTTTAACTGGTTGCTTACTGAGAACTGGAACAGACCCGAAAGTGACCTCTCACTTCTGTAGGAAGCCCCTATCCAGGCTTTATCAAACAGGTTGAAATGGGCATTTATGTCGTATAACAGCTTATCTCCTGAAGAATAGGTCAGTAAGGCAGAAGGCATGAAACCAACTTTTTGTGAAAGTGAAAACAGATATCCGGTGTTAAGGACATAATAATAGTCACCCGGCTCAAATTCAATCGAATACTTATTTTTATCAAAGTCAAACTTGTATCCTAAAAGACGGGGAACAGACAAGCCGGCAAAGAAATTATTGTTGTTATACCACATCCCAAAACTGAAATCGGGAACCACAAATACTCTTGAATCAATAAGATAATAGTCATCTCCGGGATCAATAACTACCAGGTCGGACCAGGCTGTATTGGTGGCTATGATACCCCCGCCCAATCCAAGTGAAAGACTCCCCTGCCCCATTTCTATATTGTACGAATATGCAGCCTTCATCTGGGTCTCTTTTGTCACTCCAAGCTTATCGTTTGCAATGATAAGTCCAAGGCCCATTCTGGAGTCAACCAGAGGGGCATCCAGAGACAGGGTCATAGTCTCGGGTGAGCCTGTTATTCCTGTCCACTGTTTCCTGTAGAAAGCCGCCATATTAAGAGCACCACGGCTTCCGGCTGTGGCGGGATTAATTGTAAGCGGATTCAGTATATACTGACTTGTAACAGGTGTAAGCTGACCCGAAAGGCTTACCGGGATTAAAAGGAGTAATATGGTTTTAACAATCTTGTTCATCATCTGTCTTTTTTTTCCGTATATCAGATATTACATTTAATCTGAAAATTACCTTCTTATAACAATATAACTGTTGAGGGGTTCTCCTCTTCCTGTTTTTATTATCATAAAATATGTGTCATCCGGTAGAGGATCTCCATTATAGTCAACTCCATCCCAGCTGTTATCGTAATTAAGATTCTCATACATCTTAGCCCCTCTCCTGTCAAAGACCACCAGTTCCACCTTAACCAGGTTTTCAAGACCCCTTATTACGAAGTAATCGTTTCTGCCATCGTAGTTGGGGGTAATAAGCGTCGGGATGGTAAGGTCATTTATAAAGACAACCACCCTGTCGGTGGCAGGCGGGCATGCACCGTTTGAAACAGTCCATAGCAGCTCATTCCTGCCAAGAAGCAGATTGGTGACCTCCGTCTTTGGATCATCCTGAACGGCAATTAGTCCCTGGCCGTAAGTAAAAGTCCAGGCACCCGTCCCAATAGTTACCGGGTCGGCATCCATAACCGTTTCAAAAGCGTATTCGAGTATCTGATCAGGCCCGGCAAAGGCAGAAGGCATCAGATCAACAACAACACTAACAGGCTTTACATCAAAATATCCGGAGATTGTGGTACCCTTAATATAGTAAGTTCCGTGTGTTGCTTCAGCCGGAGTTGCGTACGGCTGGGTTGCTGCTTCATTCAACCAGTAGGTAAAGGTAAGTCCCGGTGTCGAACCTTCCGTTACCGAAGCTGCTGTAAGATCAACTGTTGCCGGTTCACAAACCGGATCTGGATTTGTAATCAGTATAATAGGCTTTCCCGGTGTCGATATAATGACTTCAGCAGAATTAGGTGATGTACAGTTAGAGGAGTTGGTAACAGTGAAGGTAAATACTCCTGCAGGAAGTCCGGTAATGGTTTGAGTCGATCCCGAACCGGTAGTGATAACCTCTCCGGGCATTCTTTCTATAGTCCAGGTACCTGAAGGCAGACCCGTGAGCACAACACTTCCGGTTGGTACAGTGAAGGTAGGCTGCGTTACCGTGCCTATTCCCGGAGCGTTGGGGGTAGGAGGCTGAACCGGAATCACTATGTTGGGAGAAGCTACCGACATACATCCTGCCTGATTTGTAACGAAATAGTTATAAGTCCCGGGATTCAGTCCTGTAACCGTGTAAGTACTACCACTACCCGTAGTAGTAATCGTCCCCGGGAAACGGGTAAGCGTCCATGAACCTGAAGCCGGCAATCCCATGAGCACAACACTTCCTGTGGCAACACTGCATGAAGGAGGAGTAATGGTTCCGACAGATGGTGCAGGAGGAGTCGCCGGCTGATCGGCAATAACCACCTCAGCAGAAGGACCCGATGTACATCCGGACGCATTGGTGACCCTGAAGGTATATGTTCCTGAAGGAATAAGTGAAACGGTCCTTGTTGTTCCCGTACCTGTGGTTGTTGTATTACCCGGACTACGGGTTATGGTCCATGTGCCTGTTGAAGGAAGTCCGCTGAGCAAGACACTTCCCGTAGAGACTGCACAGGTAGGCTGGGTAATGGTCCCCACAACGGGAGCTTCAGG
>JAVEZD010000251.1:0-2636 GCA_034003165.1 Bacteroidales bacterium
AAATTAGGTATAAAATAGTATCCCTCAGCATAATCTTTATATATACTTTTGCGTCAGACATTAAAAAACACACATCATGGATATTTTTGAAAAGATCAAATCAAACAAAGGTGCTTTAGGGCAGTACTCGGATATGGCCCATGGTTATTTTACCTTTCCCAAGCTCGAAGGCGAGATTGGTCCCCGTATGATGTTCAGGGGTAAGGAAGTGCTTACATGGAGTCTCAACAACTACCTGGGTCTTGCCAACGACCCCGAGGTCCGCAAGGCCGACGCCGAATACGCCGCCCAGTTTGGTCTGGCTTATCCCATGGGTGCAAGGATGATGTCGGGACAGAGCAATAACCATGAGCGTTTTGAGCGCATGGCCGCCGAGTTCGAACAGAAAGAAGATGCCTACCTGCTTAACTTCGGCTACCCGGGCATGGTGTCGATCATAGACGCCCTCGTCGACCGTCACGACGTGATAGTATATGACTCCGAGTCACATGCATGTATCATGGACGGTCTCAGGCTTCACTTCGGCAAACGCTTCGTATTCCCCCATAATGACATAGAGAGCTGCGAGAAACAGCTGCAGCGTGCCACGAAACTCACACAGGAGAGCGGCGGCGGCATCCTCGTCATCACAGAAGGTGTCTTCGGCATGGCCGGCGACCTTGGCAAACTCGACAAGATTGCTGCCCTCAAGGATAAATACAACTTCCGCCTGCTCGTTGACGATGCCCACGGCTTTGGTACCATGGGCGCCCACGGACGAGGAACAGGGGAACACTTTGGGGTCCAGGACAAGATAGACGTCTACTTTGCCACCTTCGCCAAGGCTATGGCCGGCATTGGCGGCTTTGTAGCCAGCACCCACGAGGTGGTCCATTACCTCAGATATAACCTCCGCTCACAGATTTATGCCAAGTCACTGCCTATGGCCATGACCCTCGGCGCAATAAAGAGACTCGAACTCATCCAGACCAATCCGGAGTACAAGGATAAGCTGTGGACCATAGTTAGGGCCCTGCAGTCGGGTCTCCGCGAAGCGGGTCTCGACCTCGGACATACCGAGTCGCCCGTGACACCGGTGTTTATGAAGTGTGGACTGACCCAGGTGACACAGCTTGTCTATGACCTCAGGGAGAACTATAACATCTTCTGCTCGGTTGTCATCTACCCCGTGGTGCCCAGGGATGTGGTTATGTTACGACTGATTCCCACGGCATCCCATTCGCTTGACGACGTGGCCTATACAATAGAGGCCTTTAAGGAGATAAAGAGAAAGATCGACAACGACGAATATCCGCACGAACTGGCTGATTTCACTAAGTAGTTTATATACAGTATTGAAGGAGAGGCTGTTCCGGAAGGACCTGTAGCATGTCGGATTACGACAGGCGCCGGGACCGACCAGAAGAGCCTTTTTCTTTTTGAACATTTTCACTTCCCTGTGGTTTAATGCATAAAACAACTCTATCATAGCACAAATCACTTATATGGACACCAACAGGGAAACAGAGGTAAACAATCTTCTCAAGGGTTATAATATGATGCTTTATTTTGCAGGAAGCATGATCATGTATGAACCCACTGAGGAGTGTATAACAGATTTCTGGTCGAAAGGCATACTTCGCAACCTTCCTGTTGAAAGCCGTAACCCCCGTTTTATGGAGGCTGCTTCGCAGCTCCGCGGGTCGTGTCTCGACAAGGCCACCTGCAGGTTGCTTCTTATGGAAGACTACTCAAGGCTCTTCACCAGCCCGGGCTATGCCGTGGCAGTGCCGCTGAAGTCACTCTGGGCTCCTGAGGATCCGGAAGGTGATGCCAGAGATTATGATCCGGGCAGATTCTACGAGTCCTACGGCTGGAAGCCAAAGCTGCGCAACAGGCTGCCGGATGATCATCTGGGTACTGAGATACTGTTTCTTACCCTGCTCACGGACAAGCTTGCATCTTTTGATGATGAGGCCTGCCGCAGAGAGATGAAGAAGGAGATAAGGAAATTTATAAAAGATCATATCTTCTCATGGGTGCCTCAGTGGAATAACATGGTTCAGGAGTCTGCCGGATCGATGTGTTATAAAGGGATAAGCACGCTTATACTGGCGTGTGCAGAAGATATCTATGCACTGCTGGATTCGGACAACGACCTCTACTTCAGTCTCAACAATCTTAAAAATTAGGGTTGAAGAGGCTTATTATAGCGCCTATATAATATTCCCTCCATCCTTCGGCTATATCCGCAAAATCATCATCAGGTATGTTGGTCTGTTCGACATTAACCACCGAGTTACCGCCTTCGGCACGGATGGTAATGGTGACAATGGATTTCTCTTCCTGGTCGCCGAAGTACCATTCCTGGACCACCTTGCGGCCGGGGATGAACTCAATGTTTCTTCCCGTAATATCTCCTTCCCATAGTGAGAACTCGCTCCCCGGCTCTTCGGACATCACGGCGGGGTAACCCGACCACAGCTCAATGGTAACCGGGTTGGTGAGGGCGCTGTATACATCGTCTGTTCCGGCGTTTATCCTGAAGCTCTTGCTGAAGGTTTTCATGGTGGTGGGAGTTTTGGGTGGGGTTTAAAAAAAAGTTCACCGGAGTGACCCGGTGAACTATCTCATATCATCTATTTGTTGTCGGCAAG
>JAVEZD010000252.1:0-2621 GCA_034003165.1 Bacteroidales bacterium
ACAGGAATCCACGCGACAGGTATGACAGGCTGACCGGAAGTCTTACCCTTAACACCCTTAACAGGATATCGCGCTAGTGCGTGTGATGGGCATCGATCCCATACTGCATCAGTACCGTATGCTTTAGCGTTTTTAAAATCTCGGTTAAATATTCCCCAACAGCCTTTACAGATCCTGGTAGTGTATAGATAAGCGCTTCCCCCGCGACACCGGCAACGGCGCGGCTCAGGAGGGCGTTGGGATTTTCAGCCCCGTATCTGACCCTTATATATTCCATTATTCCCGGCAACTCCCTTTCAAGGAGAGGCTTTATTACATCGACTGTGATATCGCGTGGTCCGATGCCTGTCCCTCCGGTAGTGAATATTAAATTTCGTTCTGCTGCAGCCCTAACCATGACATCACCAAGCATACCTGCATCATCAGGAATAATAAGGTTATCGATCTTGCAGCGCCAGCCCAGGGAATCAAAGAACTCAACAATCCTTTCTTTTATGGCTCTCCCGCTCAAATCCTCATATACTCCGGCCGAGGCCCGGTCACTGAGAGTAACTATAAGGATGTCAAATACTTCAGGTAGTTTCATAACTCACTTCTCCAGTCTGTCTGTTTTACTATCACCACAGTCACCCGCTTAGGGTGAATAAATTTCCCCTCCGGTCAGATCAACCAGACGTTTACGGGATCTCCACCGTTCAGCCGGCTTACACCTACAGGTATTGAGATAATCCCATCGGCATAAGAGTATGCAGTTATGTGAGCCGACCCGTGATATTCAAGCGGATCAACAAGTCCCTCATCATCAATCCTCACAGGTATCCAGTTCATCCTTACGGTATTCTTCCTTGTGATTTCCCGTTTCAGAGGCAGCCTTATCTTAAGGGTCCTCCTCCTGTGACCGCTCATATAATACAAAAGGGGTCTTACGAGAAGTTCAAACTGGACAAAGGAGGATACCGGGTTACCAGGAAGGCCGAAAACCAGTGCTTTTTCATGAACACCAAAGGTCGTAGGTTTCCCGGGCTGAACAGCAACCCTGTCGAATAAAATCCTTACCCCGGCATCCACAAGCACCTGAGGGATGAAATCAAAATCTCCCATCGACACACCGCCAGTGAGAATGACCACGTCATTTTCAGCTATGGCTTCTTTTATCCTTACCAGTGTATCACCTGGATCATCCCTTACGATTCCGTAATATCTTCCCTGACAACCGGCCCTTTCAATCTGGGCCATAAGCTGAAAACCATTACTGTTCCTTATGTGAAAGTCATCAGGGGTCTCCTCAGGCTCAACAAGCTCGTCGCCGGTGCTGATGACACCGACGACCGGTCTGCGTCCCACTTCAGCTACCGTATAACCGACAACTGCCATCACGGCTATATCCTGGGGTCTGATAAGATGTCCCTTTTCAAGAACCAGGTCTCCTTTCCTTAGATCCTCACCCCGGCGTGAGATGTTATCTTTTGAAACCGTTCCGGTAAATTTCATCTTTCCCGAAGCCGTTATAACGGTATCCTCGACCATTACGACACAGTCGGCACCTTCAGGCACTGCGGCACCGGTCATAATCCTGATGCACTGATCAGGCCCCAGGCTTATATCTGACTTCATTCCGGCAGATAACGTTGCCATAATTTCGAGCTCCTTACCGGTATCTTCCCACCTGCATGCAAACCCGTCAACCGACGACCTGTTGAAAGGAGGCAGATCCCTGTCACAGAAAACATCGGAGGCAAGAATACGTCCATCTGCCTCCCTGAAGGGGATCTTTTCAGTACCGGTACTGAATACAGCGCCCATAACGATTTCAGAGGCTTCTTCAAAAGATATCATTTCAATAGTCTCAATTAATTTCAATATGTTTCACAGGCTTGTTTTTAAGATGGCTCATGACTTACAGAGGTCGTGTTACTGATACGGGGTAACCACTTCAACCACTTCAGGCAGATCCATCCCTATCCTCCTAAGAAACTCCAGAGTCGGGACACCATTGCTGTTCCAGCCCCTGCGTAAGTAAACTGCATCTTTCAGCTTTTCAAACTGATCCTCCCTGTATCTTCTGAGGAGGCTCATCTTCTCTTCAGTACCAAGGCCTTCAGGGTCTGTCCCCATCAGTTCCTTCAGCTGTTTGTCGTACCTGGCCGAACGCGATTCATATTCTTCACGCGTAACCGGACCGGCTGCCCGGTACGGCTGCCTGTCGTGAATCCTTGTACCGTAGCCTCTCCTCAGGTTAAATATCCTCTGGAAATTATAAACCCTCTCCGAATCATCAATCAGCCTTTGCCTGTCAAAATCCCTGCCAGTAACAGCCTTATATATTGTAACATAATTATCGACATGCTCCGGCACCTTTGCCGGCTCATCTGTAAGAGCGTTGTTTTCGGGTTCGACATCGTTCCATGGGAGCTTACACAGTCCCACAAGCCCAAACCATGTCCTGAACATAGGAAAATAATGCAGGGCTTCAGCTTTGTCTTCAAATGTAGGAATCTGATTATTAACCATATCCATAAATATAAGCCAGGCCTCATCATGCTGAGGTCCTTTGTTTGTAAGGGCAAAGCCCCCTTGCTGTGCCAGTGACTCCTTGGGTAAATACTGAGAATACTCAAGAC
>JAVEZD010000253.1:0-2617 GCA_034003165.1 Bacteroidales bacterium
TGATTAATCCGGACCAAACTGAGCCACCTGTTCCGGAGTAAAGTGAGCCACTTATTCCGGAGCAAAGTGAGCCACTCATTCCGGCGTAAATTGAGCCAGGGGACAGGCTGCTAACAGGGACTGACATTCCGGCATAAACTGAGCCACCCCCCACTACGACGGCGGATTTGTGACAACAGGCTGTGTAAATTGGTTGCAAAATCAATAAGCATGGCGAATAAATTGAAGAGTATGTTACAGGTACGACGGATACTACAGTTATTAGCAGATGGTTACAGCAAGCGACAGGTAAGCCAGCAGACAGCTGTCAGCCGCAATACCATTGACTCCTATGAGGATCGCTTTCATTTGTCAGGTAAGAGCTTCCAGGAACTGCTTAGCATGGAGGATAGGGAACTATCCGTGATGGTATATCCATCCAGGATTATCAAGCAGCCTGACGCAAGGCAGCAATATTTTAATGAGCATCTGAACTATTTTATAAAAGAGCTTTCCAGAACAGGAGTAACACGGGAGTTGCTATGGGAGGAGTATTGTCAAGGAGTCTCAAACAGTTATAGTTACTCACAGTTTTGTGATCTGCTTTCAAGACATCTAAAGAAGAAGAATCCGGTATACCATAATGAATATCAGCCAGGAGAACTTACTGAGTTTGATTTTGCAGGTGAGATGCTGAGTTATATAGACCGGGAGACGGGCGAAGAAGTTAAGTGTCCTGTTCTTGTTTGTACACTTCCATATAGTTCCTTCACATACCTTGAGCCGCTGTCTTCCTCGCGGATGGTCCAACTTGTTCCCGCCATGAATCGCGCATCGCGATACTTTGGGGGCGTTACCCGGATCACACTTACAGATAATATGAAACAGGTAGTAACACAGGCCAACCGTTACGAGCCCACCTTTACACTGTTGGCAGAGCAATGGGCTGTTCATAATAATACGGCCCTGAAAGCGGCACGGCCAGCCAAACCCAAAGACAAGCCTTCGGTTGAGAAGAGTGTTCACCTGTCATATCAAAGGGTATTTGCACGGATGCGTAACGAGGTCTACTACAGTCTGGAATCACTTCGAGCCAGAGTATGGGAGCTGAATGAGGAGGCAAATGACCGACCACTTTTTAAGCAGGGGATGAGCCGCAGGGAGAAGTTTATGCTCTATGAGAAACTTCTGCTGAGAGATCTTCCTCCGGAGCCTTTCTGTCTTAAATATCGTACCAGGGCCAAGGTCAAGTTAAACTATCATGTTATCCTCGGGGAGGACTGGCACCAATACAGTGTTCCGCACCAGTATATTGGCCGTGAAGTAAGCATTGTATACGATGACCTTGTTGTTGAAATATTTACAGATGCAATGACCAGAATAGCTGTTCATAAAAGGGATTATCGGCGTAACGGTTATACGACACTTACCGAGCATATGCCGGAGTCACACCAGAGATACAAAGAGCAGAAGGGCTGGGGTGAAGATGACTTCCTTGCCAGAGCCTCAGTAATCGGCGAGCAGACCGAGAAGGCTATCAATAAGCTCCTAGGCTCAAAAGCTTTCATTGAGCAGACATATGATGGTTGCCTCGGGGTACTGCGTCTTGCTGAGAAATATGGCAATGACAGGCTTGAGGCAGCTTGCAGGCGGGCAAACGCCGGCAGCAGGATAAATTACAAAACGCTTAACAACATATTGAAAAACAATCTTGATAAGATACCCCTGGATGGGAATGAGATAACCCTTACGATCCCGGCTCACGAGAACATCAGGGGAGCAGAGGCATATTACTAACAGTGAAAACTCAAGGCATTATGAATGTACAGACGACAGTCGAACAACTTAAGAAACTAAAACTCCTCGGCATGGTACGGACTTATGAGGCAGCACTTACGGTGCCTGTCCATGAGCAGATAACAGCCGATATGCTTGTTGCAAGGATGGTTGAAGCTGAACTGCAACACAGGGTCAATAAAAAGACAGAACTATATCTCAAACATAGTAAACTACGATACAATGCTATCCTTGAGCAGGTCTACTGCAACCCGGCTCGCAACCTGACCTCAGATCAGCTCATGAGACTTGCTGACGGGATGTTCATTGACCGGGCAGAAAATATCCTCATTACCGGCGCCACCGGCTGTGGCAAAAGTTATCTGGCCTGCGCGTTGGGTAGACAAGCCTGTTCTCTGGGTTACCGTGTTATTTACTTTGGCATGAACCGGTTCCTTGAAAAGATAGCACAATCCAAACTGGATGGGACTTTCATAAAGATGCTTAATCAGATAGAAAAGACTCATTTACTGATCCTTGATGACTTTGGGCTAACTCCTCTTGACAGCATCTCACGTTTAGCGCTTCTTCAGGTGCTCGAAGACAGGTATGAAAGAAGATCTGTGATCATAACCTCACAGCTTCCGGTCATAAAATGGTACGACTTCATCGGTGAGCCTACTCTCGCTGATGCAATTATGGACAGATTGGCAGGAAATGCACACAGAATAGAATTAAAGGGAGAATCCTTGAGAAAGAAAAAACCAGAGAAAAAAGAATAAATTTACACCTCAACTCCACCGTCAAATGGGGTGGCTCAATTTGGGCCGGAACGGTGGCTCAGTTTAGTCCGGAATAATCA
>JAVEZD010000254.1:0-2615 GCA_034003165.1 Bacteroidales bacterium
TGATTATTCCGGACAAACTGAGCCACCGTTCCGACTCAAAGTGAGCCACCCATTTTGACGGTGGATTTGATGTGTAAATTTATTCTTTTTTTTCTGACTTTTTCTTTCTTAATGATTCTCCTTTTAATTCTAATCTGTGTGCATTTCCTGCCAATCTGTCCATTATTGCATCAGCCAGAGTAGGTTCTGCGATAAAATCATACCATTTAACCACCGGAAGCTGAGAGGTTATGATGATTGACTTTTTACCATACCGATCTTCGAGTATTTGTAACAGTGCCAGCCTTGATATATTGTCAAGGGGTGTCAGCCCAAAGTCATCAAGTATAAGTAAATGTGTTTTTTCGATCTGATTAAGCATTTTAATAAAGGTTCCGTCAAGTTTGGATTGAGTTACTTTCTCCAGGAAGCGGTTCATCCCAAAGTATATAACCCTGTAACCCAACGAACATATCTGTCTCCCCAGTGCACATGCCAGGTAGCTCTTACCGCAACCGGTAGCCCCGGTTATAAGTACATTTTCTGCTCGGTCGATAAAGAGGCCATCGGCTAGCTTCATAAGCTGATCCGATGTCATGTTACGGGCCGGATTACAGTAAACCTGCTCAAGGATAGCATTGTACCGTAGCTTACTTTGTTTAAGATAAAGTTGAGTCTTCTGATTAACTCTGTGTTGCAGTTCCGATTCTGCCAATCGGGCAACAAGCATATCAGCAGAGATCTGCTCATGTACCGGAACCGTGAGTGCCGCTTCGTAGGCCCTGACCATACCATGCAGTTTTAATTTTTTAAGTTGTTCTACTGTTGTCTGAACATTCATAGATATTATGGTTTTATTGTTTTAGTTGTATGCTTCTGCACCCCTGATATTCTCATGCTCAGGGATAAAAAGGGTTAATTCATTTTCTTCTATCTGTATTTTGTCAAGATTATTTTTAAGTATGTTATGAAGTATTTTGTAGTTTATCCTGCTGCCGGTATTTGCACGCCTGCAGGCCGACTCAAGTCTGTCCTTTCCATATTTATCAGCAAGCCTGAGAACCCCAAGGCAGCCATCGTATGTCTGCTCGATAAATGCTTTTGCCCCCAGTAGCTTATTAATTGCTATTCTGGTTTGTTCACCGATTCGTTCAGCTTTGTAAATAAAGTCATCTTCATTCCACCCTTTCTGCTCTTTGTATTTAAGGTGCGACTCCGGCATGTGTTCAGGTAGGGTTGTGTATCCGTTACGCCGGCAGTCTCGTTTATGAACAGCTATGCGCTTCAGGTTATCGATAAACACCTCTACAACCTTCTCATCGTAAACAATCGTAACTTTCTGCCCAAGGTATTGATGTGGCACACTATACTGGTGCCAGTCCTCCCCAAGGATAACATGGTAATTTGGCTTGACCTTTGCTTTAGTGAGGGACTTAAGCATAAATGGTTCGGCAGGCAGCTCCCTGAGCAAATGCTTTTCTTCACTTATAAACTTTTCTCTGCGGCTTACTCCTTGTTTAAACATTACACGGTCATTAAACTCTTCCAGAAGCTCCCTGACTCTCGCCCTGAGCTCCTCAAGGCTGTAAAACGTCTCATTACGCATTCGTGCATATATCCGCTGGTATGAAAGGTGCACGCTTTTTTCCACAGATGGTTTATCTTTTGGTTTTGCAGGCCTGGTTGCTTTCAGAGCAGTATTGTAGTGAACCGACCATTGCTCCGCCAGCAGTGTAAATGACGGTTCATAACGGTTTGTTTGGCTCACTATCTGCTTCATATTATCTGTGAGGATCATCTTAGTCGTTCCGTCAAAGTACTCAACTGCGCGGTTCATGGCGGGTACCAGGTGCTCCAGCCGGGATGAAGCAAGAGGCTCTATATAACTAAAGGAACTGTATGGCAGCGTACAGACAAAAACAGGACACTCTACGATCTCGCCGGTTGATCGGTCAACATAGCTCATCTTTTTACCAGCAAAATCGATCTCGGTAAGTTCTCCGGGAGTGTATGTATTATGGTATACAGGATTTTTTTTATTGCTGTGTTTTGAAAGAAGCTCACAAAACTGTGAGTAGCCGTAACTTTCTGGCGCTGTTTGTCTGTACTCGTCCCACAGCAGTTCTCTGGTTACACCAGTTCTGCTTAGCTCATTTAAAAAATAATCAAGATGTTCATTAAGATATTTTCGTCTTGGGTCCGGCTCCTTAACGGTATCCTTCGCGTAAACAAGTGCTGCAAGATCCGTGTCGGAGAACTTCAACAGCTCATCATAGCCTTTGCCCGAACAATGAAAACGCAACTCATAAACATCGATGGTGTTGCGGCTTGCCCCGGTCTGACGACTGGCCTCACGCTTGCTGTGGCCATCTGATAATAACTGTAATATCCTGCGTACTTGTAACATACTTTTTGTTTTGTTTGCCATGTTATTTGATTTTGCAACCAAGGTAACACAGCTATCTGTTACAAATCCGCCGTCGTTTGGGGTGGCTCAGTTTGTGCCGGAATGTCAGTTACGATATTCCTTAAAAAAAGTGGCTCACTTTCCTCCGGAACAAGTGGCTCACTTCGCTCCGGAATAAGTGGCTCAGTTTACTCCGGAATAGGTGGCTCAGTATGGTCCGGATTATTCA
>JAVEZD010000255.1:0-2611 GCA_034003165.1 Bacteroidales bacterium
ACAGCATATTCAGATGCTTCCGAGAGTTCAGTCATTGTATCGAAACCATCGATCTGTGAACCCACCATGTAATCAAACCTTATACCAAGCGACCTGAAGACGTGCATTATCATAGCAGTGGTGGTTGTCTTGCCATGACTTCCGGCTATGACTATCCTTTTCCTGTTGCGTGTCTGTTCATATATGTATTCGGGGAAGGATACAACCTTAAGCCCTGTTTCAAGAGCTTTCAGGAGTTCGGGGTTGTCGGCCCTGGCGTGCATCCCGAGGATTACTGTATCAATATCCCTGGTGATCCTCCCTGCATCCCAGCCTGGTTTTACGGGCAGGAGTCCACAGGCTTCGAGCCTTGACTTTGACGGCTCAAAAATCTCGTCGTCAGAACCACTTACTATGTATCCCTTTTTTTGAAGTGCAAGGGCGAGGTTATGCATAACGGCTCCGCCTATAGCTATAAAATGTACTTTCATGTCTGTCTGATAAACTTTTCGATGGCCTCAGCAGGTCAGCCTTTTAGCTCCTGGAAACATGCTCATGAGAGTATTGTATGCCAGGTATATCAACTGTTTGTAAAGTAAAGCAAAAAACTCTTTTCTTCAGATAGTGTCTATAATCTTTTATATTTGTATTGTTTACAGGTTGATAAGTATCATCATGACAAACAGGGGAGAGCATAACTACCGCAGCGGTCACTCTGTTGAACTCCTCAGAAGCGGAGTACCATTCTTTGATACCTATGAAAAGGTTATCAGGCAGGCAAAGCACTATATACACCTTCAGACCTATATTATTGATGAGGATGAGGCAGGCACGCGGATCGTTGACGCCCTGGCCGCGGCTGCCGGAAGAGGAGTGAGGGTATATCTGCTTCTCGATGCCTTTGGAACACGCTATCTCTCAGATGGGTTTATGAAAAAGATCGAAGACTCGGGAATACTCTTCCGCTTTTTCTCTCCGGCATTTATAACCAAAGGTTTTCAGCTAAGCCTACGTCTCCACCATAAAGTTTTGCTTGTCGACGGAGAGACGGCCATAATCGGAGGGATGAACTTTGCCGACCGTTACAGGGGAACCCTGCTTAAGAAGGAATGGCTCGACTTTGCACTTCTGATACGCGGACCCGAGTGTGCCCATGTAAACGGTATATTGAAAAGGATCTGGAACAAAACTTTTATATCGAAGAATGAGAGAGCAAAGGAGGTTGTGCATAACCCCAGGGTATATGATGAAAACGTAAGAGTCAGGATACTTGAGAACAACTGGTACAGGAACAAGATAGAGATACTCCGGAGTTACAGATCGGCCTTCAAGCACTCACGGAAAAGTCTGGTAATCTTTGCCAGTTATTTTCTTCCCGGCAGGAATGAAAGGAAGCTTCTCAGGAGTGCTGCATCAAGGGGTGTCGACATAAGAATAGTGTTGCCTTCCGAGTCGGATGCTCCCATGTTTAAAAGGGCAACCAACTTCCTTTACGGTTTTATCCTCAGTAACCGAATCAGGATATTTGAATATCTGCCCTCGAACCTTCATGCCAAGGTAGCTGCTGTTGACGGACGTTGGTGCACCATTGGAAGCTATAACCTCAATCACATAAGCGACTATGGCAGTATTGAGATAAATGCCGATGTCATCGACGAGGAATTCACAACCAGGTTCGAAGAGATCCTTGATGACATAATAAGGAATGAATGCCGAGAGGTTACCTTCGATGTATATATGAAGCGCCGTACCTGGCTTTCGCGGCTCTCTGACTGGACCGCTTACCAGATAATAAGGTTACTGATGAGGCTTATGTTCTTTATGACCTCAAAGAAAAACAAGCCGGGGAATTCATGATTCGCTGAGATCCATCAGAACTGGTGGAAGCCCATTGAAACAAATTCAAGAACGGTCGGGAGTGCAGTACGCCAGTATGTCCATGTATGCCCCCCGTCGCGGATCCTGAATTCGTGAGGGATCTCCTTCTTTCTCATAGCTATATGCACCAGGGAGTTGCCTTCAAAAAGGAAGTCGTCGTCGCCACAGTCGATATACCATCTTACTGCCCTCTTCTGATTGTCGGCCATGTTTTCAATCAGGCTCAAAACACTGTATTTTTCAAAATAAGCCTTAATATCCTGTTCCCCCGCACCCTCAGCCACCTGCCATAACCTGTAGTTTGTAATATCCGCTGCCGTTGCGGGTCCGGTGGCGGCACTCAACGGGCATGCAGCAGAAAACATTTCGGGATGATGAAGGGCATAAATAAATGTTCCTTCTCCACCCATTGATAGTCCGGCAATAGCCCTGTACCTCTTTTCACTCCTGATCCTGTAGGTCTTTTCAATAAAGGGGATGAACTCTTCGAAGAAGAAATCCTCATATCTCCATTCGCCCTTCATATCGTTAACATAGCCTCTCTTACCCGTATTGGCGTCAGGCATAACAATGATCATTGATGTGGAAGCTCCCGAGGCAATGGCTTTGTCTGTAATTCCCAGCACCTCCCCGAACTGAACCCAGCCGCTATGGTCGTCGCCTGCCCCGTGTAAAAGGTACAGAACGGGATAGCTACGCTGCGAGGTCTCGTAGTCGGGAGGAAGATAGACAGAGTATTTTCTGTCCATGTTTA
>JAVEZD010000256.1:0-2605 GCA_034003165.1 Bacteroidales bacterium
CCCTGATTGAAGCCGAAAACAATCATTATTATCAGTGTAGCTATGCTTACAATAATACCAAATGCCCCTATGGCAAAATCGCCTCCGTACTTTTTAAGACTAAGGTTCATAATCAGGTTTACCATACTGGCCGTCAGAAGCATAATGAAATTAGACATGCCTATTGAAAATATGTCACTTATTATCAGCTTCTTTAGCTTAAAGTACCCGGGAAGAAAATGCACGAAGCTTTTTGCCCTTAGAAAATGATTGACAACCCATACGGTACCCGTCATCTGTGCCACCACTGTTGCAAATGCAGCCCCCCTTATACCCCAATCAAAAACAAAAATGAACAACGGGGCAAGCAGAAGATTGACAGCAACTGTCATCAGGGTCGTTATCATGGCTTTCCCGGGATACCCTGATGCCCTCATTATATTATTAAGTCCGAGATAGAGATGTGTGAATATATTACCTGCCAGTATTACCTGCATGAAATCTCTGGCAAAGGGATAGGTCTCTTCGCTGGCCCCCAGGGCAAAAAGGATGGGCTTTAAAAAGACAAGGGTGGTTACTGCAACCGATACGCTCAGCACCAGGTTAAGCATTACGGCATTCCCGAGAAACATGGTGGCTCCCTTCCTGTCGTAGCGACCAAGCCTTATAGATACCATGGTACCAGCTCCGACACCTACAAGAGATCCGAAGGCAGCAGTAATATTCATTAGCGGATAGGTGAGTGCAAGTCCCGAAATAGCCATCGGACCGACACCCTGACCTATAAAAACCCTGTCAATAATATTGTAAAGCGATGCTGCAGCAGTGGCAGTAATTGCTGGAACAGAATAGGAAACAAGCAGTTTGCCTATCTTTTCACTGCCTAACTCATGAGCATTTTTTATCCGGGCCATCTGAATCTATAAAAACGGATGCAAATATCCTTCTTTAAATCCGGAAATGTAAAAATGAATGGGATTAATTTGGCCGGCAGATCTTAAAAAAACAAAATAAAGAAGAAAGCAGAAAAGAGGGTAGACTCCCCCCCGGAAGTGTTAAGCATAAAACTCCCGCTGCCTGCCCTGTAGTCCGGCAAGAGTATCAATGCACACATTTACATCGTTTACTATCTGAAAATCAAACATCCCCACACATACAAAATCAGCACCATTAACAAATGCCCATTTAAAACCATCAATGGGATCAATGGCCCCGGCAGCAAGGACCTTGAAGCCCATCACCGGAACCTTTGTACGGTTTACAAACTCCACAGTCCTTTCGGGATAAAGACAGAACAGATTGTCGTGAAACCTGTTATGGTCGGGCGACTTCTTTCCGTCAACTTCAAACGGCACCCTGAATTCGCGCGGATGCGCCGACCAGTAGTGATCGTGGTGCATGGTCTTCATATAGTAGTCGGGAATGATCCCCTGTTCTTCACAAGCAATAAGCGAATCAACTGTATGTGACGCCAGGCCCGCCGTAAATCCCATAGACCTTATCCGTTCAAGCATCAAAGCGATGACATCAGTCCTGTTATCCCTTACAAGCCAGTCACACCAGTTCCCCTGAACCTGAAGGATATCAGCCCCATATTCCGCTGCCCTGTTTATCTGATCATAGTAATCACCTTTCTCCATATCCGGGGCAACCTGGGATATAACCTTTATACTGCTGCCTGTTATCCTCTTGTACTTAGCCATTAGTGCATTTGTGGGAAATCCTATATTGATAGTGTTAATCCCGGCTTTCTCTGCAATTATAAGAGTCTCATATATTTTCTTTTCAGTATTATATGCCTTGAAAAGCGAAGGCACATAAATAAGATCGCGCGAATGAGCCCATCCACCTATGAGGTTGCCACCCATCACAAGCCTGCTTATCTCATGACTGCCGATGCGGCCCTTTGGAAGCTCGCCTTTAATCTCACCAAGCGCAATCTGGTCAAGCTGAATGGTAGCGCCCGACATCACATCTATCCTGTTCTTTCTCTGGAAGTCGAGTGACCACCAGCTCATTAGGCCAAGCAATGGGAGCGAGGCAAGATTCTTTACAAGGTCCCTGCGCGAATCTGAGTGATTATCAAGGGCATCCCCGGGCGTTTCAGCCTTTCCTGGTCTTTTTAAAATTGCTGTAACAGTATCAAGTCCATAACCCCTGTCCCTGCTGAAAAATACAAGCAGAAGAGCTGCACATTCAATAAACAGCCTGTCAACAATAAAAAGATGCCCCTCACTTATGCTGAATAAAGAAGAACCAAAAGGAGGATAGGCGAAGTAATACAACGCGAGAAGCAGCGAACCTGCAAGCGAGGCAAACCTTATGAAAATACCTGCAAAAAGGGCTAAGCCTATCAGAATCAGGCCGTAAATGTTCATGACATCCACAAGCTTCATAATAGCAGGAGAAGCGGCCAGGGAATGATAAAAACCCGACATAAAGCCACTGGTGTTGGCCAGATAGGAATGAGCCGACCAGCCATCAATAAATAGCTTCGAAATCCCTTCATACAAAAAATGCCATCCGATGGCAATCCTGAGGATCGTAATAAATATCTTGCTTTTGTTAGTTCTCTTTTCCGACATAAACAGCAGTTTTACAGGCATATTGCCGGTTATTGTTTAAT
>JAVEZD010000257.1:0-2590 GCA_034003165.1 Bacteroidales bacterium
GCCAATTTGTTGATCCCTCATTAGCAACAGCTGCCTTGCGCACAAATGCAACAGGGATATTACGTGATTTCAAGACATTTGGTTTCTTATTTGAATCATTGTGCACACGTGATTTGAGAATATATTCTCAAGCTAATGATGGAGTAGTATTTCACTATCGGGATAAATCAGAACTTGAATCCGATCTGATCATTAAACTTAATGATGGTCGGTGGGCTCCTGTTGAGGTAAAACTGGGAAATAAAGAGATTGAAGAAGCCGCGGCCAACCTGATTAAACTCAGTCATAAGGTTGATTCTGAGAAGATGAACCAACCATCTTTTCTTATGATACTAACAGGTGGCCAGGTTGCATACAAGCGGCCGGATGGTGTGCTGGTAGTTCCGATAGGCTGCTTGAGGGACTAAATTTCCTTAGAATTTAAGAAAAAAGAGCGAGAGTGTTCGTTTGAGCTACTCGCTCTCGCTCTCACACTCGCTCTTTTTCTGTACCCGGAACGGACAAAAGTTGCAACCTTTCTGGTAAACTTAAAGAGATGGTGGTAATCTATAGCCTACTGACTCTCCCACCGATTGAATATATCTGTTATCCTGTAGCCTGGATTTTTGAACTTCAGACCATCAAGAGGTGGTTAACGCTTCCGGTTTCCCCAACCAACATTCAGAAAGTTTATTCTCAGAGTTTTCAAACGGAATTACTCAATATTCATTTAATCAACAGTTTATTCTATAACTGTAATATTACATTTTAACAAAAGAAAGACTTATAATTTTAGAATGGATAAGCCGAAAAGCCTTGATCATTATTCGGTTGGATTACTTTCTTCACAATTAAAAGGTTCGCGTTTTGAGATTAAACCATTTATGTTAATTCCTAAAAGATCGGCTTATGAATCATTATACTTGACAATTTGAATCAATTCTTTTAAATTGCATTGGAAAGTTCCAATCTGCTAAAATGCAGAGACAATAATTATCAGATTTCTTTGTATGGACTTAACCACATAATCAGATTAAAATGTGAAAAATGAGACTTTTCTGGAAAAATAGGATTTCTATTATGATTACAATGGCAGCCCTGGTAGTTTTGTTTGTTGCCGGTTGTAAAAAGGATCCTGAATTACCCGAAGATCCATATGTGCCGGTATATGATCAGGGAAGTGGAACTAATGAAGATCCCTGGCTGATAAGCAATGCGGAACAACTTGATAGCATAAGGAACAACCTCAGTGCCCACTACAGGCTTATTGCCGATATTGACCTTGGCAATTATCTTGCCGACACCTCATGGGTGCCGATTGGAGATGAAAGTAATAATTTCAATGGTGTTCTCGATGGAAATGGCCATACAATAATTGTGTTGGGGTTACATAGATCCCGATCAGCTGACACTATTGGATTTTTTCGATACGCAGGCAACGATGCGGTAATTAAAAATCTGGTTCTTGATGATGTTAGGATCCAAGGGTCAGGATCAGGATTGGATGTAAGTGCTGCTCTTGCCGGTATTAACAAGGGGTTGATAAGGGATTGTTCAGTAAGAATAACTACTGAGGGTTATATGGCTTATTTAGGCGGTCTGGTTGGTATTAATGAGGGTGCAATTGCAGGTTGTCATGTTGATGTTAACATAAAATTCTGGACTCATGCAGTTGGTGGATTAGCATATAAAAATGAAGGTGATATTCTTGGATGCCATGCATCAGGCAAAATTTCCAGTGAAGGAGAGTTTTCTGCCGGAGGAATGGTCTGTTTTAATTTAGGTACAATAAGGGATAGTCACTCTTCAGTTGAAATTATATCTGTTAACCAGACATTGGGAAGCGTTGGAGGGTTTGCAGGTGCACAGTTTACATCAGGAGGGTATATCAGAGATTGTTATTCAACCGGGGATATTGATATTGTTACCAGCATTCCACCTTTTTACCCGTTTTATGATATATTGGTAGTGGGGGGGTTTGTTGGTGGGCATTATGGTGGGAAAACCGGGGATATTGAGAACTGTTATACCACCGGGGATGTTTCGGTAACTATGCATGACGGGGATAGTCAGGGTACCCGGATTGCCACCGGCGGGTTTACAGGTGGAGGCAGCAACTTAACCAACTGTTATGCTGCAGGGAAGGTGACCGGTATAAATACCGGTGGCCTGGTAGGGGCTGATATGGATGCCGATGTTACTTCAAGCTACTATGACAGTGAGGCTACCGGCCAGAATGATACTGAAAACGGCATCCCAAAAACAACCATTGAAATGATGCAGCAGGCCACATTTGAAGGATGGGACTTCACCTCGGTATGGACAATAGATGAAGCAACAAGTTATCCATACCTGCAGTGGCAATGAGTCAGTGTGAGAGTCGAATACCATGACCAGTGTAACTGCGTCAGTGGGGAGAGCGGATTTGAGGAAAAAAGGAAAAAAGCTGCAACAGGTAATTCTCTCTAAATGGAGTAATTAGTCCAGTTTATTGATTAATCCAAACAGCATTTTTGAGATTTCTTCAAGTCGTTGCTCACAATCCTGAAAAACCTGCTGAGTGATTTCTTCTGTTTCATCAGTATATAATTTTTATTTTAATGGTCTGATG
>JAVEZD010000258.1:0-2573 GCA_034003165.1 Bacteroidales bacterium
CAGTCCTTTTTCCTCCTGAAGGTGGATACTCTTCCTTCCTGCACGGTAGGGTTGTGGATATGTTTTATTTCCCGGTTATAAATACTACATGGCCCGACTGGTCGCCGGTAAACCAGGGCCAGTCACTCATTTTTTTCAGGCCCGTATTCAACATAGCCGACTCTGCAATAACATGCGGAGTGCTTGCTATAATACTATTTCAGAAGAGAATGTTCAGGAACCTTGCCTGAGTTATATAACACTTGCTATAAGCTACTGACAACATGCATTAATGCATGACAAAAGGGTTTCAAGGTTATCGTGCTTAAGAAAGTAGTACGTATTTTTCCCATCTCTTTTTGATAAAAGAATACCCTTGTCCTTTAAAATACCAAGATGGTGAGATGCTGTGGATTGTTCAATACCAACCAGGTTATGAATTTCCGTAACAGTTCTTTTCTTTTCATCGAACAGACATGTAATAATAGAAATCCTTACCGGATGAGCTATAGCTTTCAGCATGTTTGCTGCCTGTTCAAGTTTTTCGGGTTTCAGATCATTGATTTTCATTTCGTTTTACTAGGTAGAAGATGAGCAAATATATAATTTTTCAAACTATTACTGTTTACATAATATTATTCTTTTAAGCAGAATGTCATAAAGCATAATATTCCCGGTTGTTACTGTGATTTTACTATATTTGGACAAACTCCAGCGGATGTCGGAACTGAGTGATATTAAAAAGCCTGTAAAAAAGGAGATGGCTGAATTTGAAGCCTACTTCGGCAGGACCATGAAAAGTGATATTCCGCTGCTTAAGATCATCCTTAATTATGTATTCAGGCGTAAGGGAAAACAGATGCGGCCTCTTCTTGTCTTCCTGTCTGCAGCCCTTAACGGCAGGATTGAGGAACCAACCTATATAGCCGCTACCTTTATAGAGCTCCTTCATACAGCATCACTGGTTCACGACGATGTAGTTGATGACGCCAGTGAGAGGAGGGGATCTTTATCTGTCAAGGCCCTGTGGAATTCAAAGATTGCAGTACTGGTTGGTGATTATATGCTTGCAAAGGGGCTTCTCATAAGTATTGAGAAGAACAGGCTCGACATGCTTGAGATTGTATCAGAGGCCGTTAAGTCGATGAGCGAGGGAGAGCTGTTACAGTTACAGAAAGCCAGAAAGCAGAACCTTAAGGAAGAAGATTATTTCAGGATCATAAAGAGTAAAACAGCTGCCCTGATAGCTGCCTGTACGGCCTGCGGAGCCAGATCAGTCACCGATGATACTGATACGATCCAGGTGATGAAGGACTTCGGCGAAAACATAGGCATTGCCTTTCAGATCCGTGATGATATCCTCGACTATGAATCAAACGGGTTGACAGGCAAGATACATGGTAACGACATTAAGGAAAAAAAGATCACCCTGCCTCTCATCTATGCACTTGAACAGACATCCGAAGCAAAAAGGAAACATATACTTTCAATAGTAAGAAAGAAGAAGAAGACAAGGGAGGAGATTTCTGAAGTCATCCAATTTGTGCTTGATAACGGAGGGCTTGAATATGCTGAGATGCGTATGAACCAGTTCAGGGACAAAGCTCTTGCAATACTTGATACCTATCCTCCCTCAGATGTAAGGCAGTCGTTGAGGACCTTTGTCCTCTACACCTCTTCAAGAAATAAATAGTAAATGCCGGTGCCGGCTATTCTGCAACGAGGTCAACCCTGGTCACTTTCTGCATATCCTTTTCATAATATCTCGATCCAAGGTAAAACAGCAACGATCCGACCACAAGAACATATGGCAGGATAGAAAGCGCATTCTGGATGGTTGAGTTATCGTATATCTTTCCAAGTACCAGGGGTGCAGTAGATGACCCGAGAAGGTTCTGCACCACAACGGCAATTGCGTAGGAAGTGGCCCTCAGACCGGGGTGTATGACATCCTGTGTGACTGCAGCCGCTCCTGAGATAAAAACCATAATACATATTCCGAGCATAAGGAATACGATGTACTGGACTATGCCGGAGAAGATATAGAGTGCAGCAAATAGCAACACAGCTGAGATCAGTGTTGAAATGGCAGGAAGAAGGAGCCGGGCATTCACCTGTGTCTTTCTCCACTTGTCGGTAAGGATACCGCCCACAGGAGCTCCGATAAGAGCCAGAACCATCACGGCACTGGCCATGCTTCCGGCTTTGTCCTGGGCCAGGTCTCTGGTTGTCTGAAAATATGTTGCCAGCCAGGTAAGAAGTGAGGTGGTTACAAACACCACAGCTGCAATTCCGAAATAAGTAAAGAGGATCGAAGGCTTGGTCAGAAACTCCCTGAAAAGATCCTTCCTTTCCATCTTAACCCTGTTGTTTGACCTGTCAACGAATGACAGGTCAACAGTCTTATAGTCCTTCACAAAGAGAAAAAGAACTGCAACGATGAGACCAGGGAAAGCAACAATGCCAAAAGCGTGTTTCCATCCTATATGGGTTGCAATGATACCCCCAAGAGCTACCCCTATGGCTGTGCCCAGAGGAATGGAGGCATTCCATATTCCCATCATCTTCGATCGCTTCTCAATAGGATAAAGACC
>JAVEZD010000259.1:0-2559 GCA_034003165.1 Bacteroidales bacterium
TGTAACCAGAAATTACATATGTACAGTTTTCGGTAATTTAGGATGTACAGAAAATGGCAACAATGATGTACATATTAATCGGTTAAAAATACATTAAATCTTTTCATTAAAAATTGTTTTTCTGTTTTTAATCCGGAAGCTTTTTCCGGAGAGATTTATTACTTCGCACCGGAACAAAAGTCTGTCGAGCAAAGCAGTAGCCAGGACTTCATCATCTAACATTTTAGCCCACTGGGAAGGGGACTTGTTCGTTGTAATAATAAATGCTGTTCTTTCATAGAGTTGATTAATAAAATTAAACAAAGCGACAGCCTGTGGTTTTTCAACAGGAAACAGCATGATATCATCAATAACTATCAGATTTGCTCTCATAAGTCTCTTGTAATCAGCTTTTGCAGATTGGGTAAAGTCTTTCATTTTGAGCATCCCGATAATGTCATCCATAGTACGGAAGTAAGCATTGTACCCTTTTCTCACAGCATCGGCACAAAGTCCGGCAGCGATGAACGTCTTGCCTGTTCCGGAAGGACCCATGAGTATAATATTGTAAATCTGATCAAGCCAGTCAAGTTCTCTTAGTTGTGTCAATCGCGATTTAGGCAGTCCATTTTCAAAAGCATAGTCAAACAAGTTCAGATCATTCATTCGTGGCAACCTGGCTGTCTTAAGCCTTCTTTCAGCATCTTTTTGTTCGCGGTGCAGAGCTTCAGACTGCAAGAGTCTGATTGTATAATCCAGGTAGCTTACGGATCCTGTTTCAGCTTCTCTTAGTGCCTGATCGAGACTTGCCATCATACCACTCATTTTAAACTGACGGCAATATGTATTTATAATTTGTTTCTTTTCCATGATCAGTTTTTTCTTTGCATTAACACCTCATAATCGACGATTGAACTTTGTACTGGTTGGCAATTTGCCGCTGTTGTACTTTGGCCATTCAGCGGATTGACCGGCGCTATCTGTGGCGTTGATTTCTCCCATGATCTTTTTTGTAAAAGTCCGGCCGCCACTGATTTAAAATCATTTGCACTGAACACCTTCATTTGGAGGCAGTATTGCAGAGTGAGGTCAAGGATTTGCGTGTCGGTTATCTCAATGGTTTGTTTTAAAAGTATAAGCTGATCCCTTATGTAACGTGGTTTTTCTGCGTGGATACCTTCCATGTAGGTCGTGGCCAGTTCAGGATTACTGAACATACAAGAGATCTCTGTTATCATTTGAGCGATGCCAGATACCTTTTCCCGCTTATGGTCAGTATTACGTACCAGGTTACCTTTTCCGGAAGAAATGATCTGCGTGCACAGGCGATTCCCATACTGGTCTGATATAATAATAGAACTATCGTCCTTTGATACTTTAACCTGTGTACCTCGTCCTCTGTAAGTTCCTGAAGGCAGTGTGTAAAAGTTACCTTTCCATGATATCGTATTGTCTTTGCGTACCGTATATAAAATAAAAGGGGGTTGTATGGTAATGGCAATAAAAGGTATCAGATCCCCTCTCTCGGCACACCATTCAGTGTACGGGACTTTCCTGGTTCCGGCATGAGGCAAGGCATTGGCTGTCCGGCCCAGCCAGGCTAAGGCTTCACTATTGAGGATATCGATATCAATAAATGGCCTGTTATATAAAAAGTTTTGCTTGACATATTTGACAACGTTTTCGATTTTACCTTTGCTTTCCGGATCAGCTTTACGGCAAAAACGCAACCGGAATGCACGTTCCCTGCAATAGTTTTTAAAAGCCTCTGTTAACAATAAATCACCTTTATTTTCATCGGCCAGGAAAACTTTATCCTGATCGTAAACAATTTCTTTCGGGATACCGTCAAAAAATGCAAAGGCCTTTTCGTGGGCTTCAATAGCAGTATGACTTGTAAATGGAGTGTCCGAAAATAAAACATACTTATATCGGGAACGCGATAGTACCATTGTAAAGAACCAGACTTTTTTACGCCTGCCTAAGCCGTCACGAAGGTTATACTGTCCAAAATCAACCTGCGCCTGCTGCCCATATGGAAGTTCTTCAACAGCCTGGTAATCTCTTAAAGGACTTATTTTGGGAAGATGATGTTTTTGCCTGACCCACATTACAAAGTTAAAGACTGTCTTTGCTGTCACAGCCGGGAACTTCGGATAATGTTCTTTCAGCCAATCATGCATCTGAGCAGCTGAGGTATCCTGGTAGGTCTCCAGTTTTGACTTAATAAAATCTTCATAAGGGTCCAACTCTTTTTTCTTCTCAGCCTGTGCAACAAGGAACTGGTCATACTGGCGTTCGTTCATCGAAAGGTAAAACCTGACCGTTCTCCGGTCGATTACAAGCTCACGACTGATTTTTGATTGAGAGAATCCGTCTCGGTCCATTTTGTGAATTTGATGGTACATGATCAACTTGTTTAAATATTTGTTCATAAAAGCCGGTTTTAAGTGACCCGGCAAAGTTGACTTTCTTTCTTCAGGGGCATGCCCCTGAAGAAAGAAAACTGTACATCATTGTTACCAAAAATTGTACATTCGTATTTACCAAAAATTGTACATTGTTATTTTCCGATCACAA
>JAVEZD010000260.1:0-2528 GCA_034003165.1 Bacteroidales bacterium
ATCATTATATCAGAATAGAAATAGCGGGTGTTAAGGATATCTACCTTTTCCAGTTCGTCTGAATCGATCATCAGTACTTTATCAGCCTCCTTAACCGGAACGCCGTCAACTACTACAAGCGGATCGGTCTCAAAAGCCATGTTTGGATATTTGTTTATAAGCCTGAAGCCAGTCTGATCATTCTTTCTGTATGTTGAAACACCAGGCAGTAATTCTTTTATAACCTCTCTGAAGGAGGTAAGACTGATATAGTCATCCAGCCTGATTGTGAGATCGGGTTTGCCGTAGAAGTCCTGAGGACCCTCAGTAATTGCATTCTCAACTTTGGTGAACGGTTCATAGACAGATCTTACCTGCATACTTATAACCGCCCTGTTAATCTCTTCAAGCCTGCTGCTGTCGATATTGAATGTACTTAGGTTGTATTTCCTTCTGACTTCGGGGAATGGATTATTTATCTCCACATAGTAGTTGTTATTGCTACCTGACAAAGGCTGGATTACAATCTCTTTTTTCCCGTAATCCCTTATTATGAAATTAAAATGCCCGTTCTCATCACTTCTGGTGAAGCTGCACTGAGCACTCCTGCCAACATACGACATAACTATATTTTCATTTGCCAGAGGCTCTCCGTCCGAAGTGTTCCTTATTATCCCGCTAACCAGATGACCCTCCATTTCGGGAAAACGAAAAGGTGCTTCTAAACCATTCAGCCCTGAACCGCCTTTCCTCCCGAAACCTTTTACGAAAATAAGATAGCTGTTCAGGTCTTTCAAATCTGCTGAAAGTTCAGGCTTCATAACAGCAAGTGGTGCAGTCTGGGAGCCACGTGTCGAAGTGAAGGTGTTATCTCCGCTTACAAGGACTGATTTGACAACTGATACGGAAAGGCCTGTTCTTACAGGGCTTCCCGAGCCATCGGTTGCAGTTATCTCAATTGACACTTTTTCCCTTGGGCCGTATTCTCTTTTATTTATAGTGGCCGAGATAACCGGCTGGTCACCAGGGTTATTAAAGATCCATCTCCCGGCACGGATTTCTCCCTTACCGTCTGAGATACTAATATAAGCTGGTCCCGAGGGTAAGTCTTTTTTAAAGAGCACAGTCTCATTTTCCCTGCCGGGAGAAAGCTCTTTTCTGACAGGAGGGAGTGAAACATGTGAGTAGGTTAGAAAATACTGGTCTCTGGCAATTAAGTCAGTGGAAATGCTGGTTCTTATAGTAAAAGTTTCTTTGTTCTCATCAGTAAGGCTTAGAGTTACACCATTGTCAATAACTGGCGGAAGAGGTATTTTCTCTTCTGTCCCTGTATTTTGAAATAAAAGGAAGAGTCTGGATGTTGTGTCAGGTTTGATTTTAAACAGGCCATACCCGTTTACCCCGGTTCCTGCTTCTGCTATTGTATCGCTGGATTCGTTTATGATATATCCCTTGATGCTTACAGGATTTCCCTTCCTGCTGAAACATCTCAGTCCCACAACTGATTCATGTCCTGCCACAAGACTGCCGCTTTCAGGGGAAAAAAATACCGAATCCGGTGCCGGAAATGCTTCAGGAAGCTTCCTTGTAGCCGGGATCTCAAAAGGATTTATTACAGAGATCAGTCTATGCGACAAAAGATCAACTGAAAAATTATGCATCCAGGCAGTTCCTGAACGGATAATATAATTACCGGTCCTTAGAGTATCGGGAATAGTCAACTCTGCTGATCCACTGCTTCCGGTCAGCCCGGCTTTTATCTGCACCGATGGATTTCCCGACTGATCTATCAGTTCAACATAAACAACCCTGCTTGTTTCAGCTGGTGTTCCACTCAACATATTTAAAAGCTCAAGTCTAAGCTGTACTCTTTCCCCTGTGAAATAGATATCCCTGTCGCTTATGACGTAGACTTCTTCATGGTAATATGAACCATCGGTGATATCAGTGGTAGCAGACTGCTGGCAGAGTGAAGTGTTAAGAAATGCTATTGTAAGGAAAGCAGAGATTAGAATTCGTCCGGTAGCTTGTGGGGTTAATATATTAATCAAAGTTTGCAGCATGGTGGGATTTGGTTCTTAATCTGTCCAGAAAGCCGGTTTCTCCGCTGTGCCTGAAGAAGTACAGTCGGAACACTCAGGTTTTGAAAAAGTAAGTCTTTGCAGCACCCCGGCAAGGTCATAAACGGGTTCAATGAAAACATAACCTGAATTCATATGCATCGAATAAATCTCGTTAAAGGTAGGCGGGCCGGCAGGAGAATCGGTGATGTAATCGGAGGGTCCTTTAGTAACCCTGTCACAGGTATACCGGTAAGCCGGGAGCCCCAGGCTTATTATGTCGCTGTAGTTTATATATACTTTTTTGCTGCTTACCCCTGAAACCTGGAAGTATCCGAGAATCTGTTCACCGGGATCGTTAATATTATGTATGTTACTGAAGATCTGAAAGGGTTGTCTGTCAAAGATATCACCACCGCTTTTCTCAAGCTGGTCCATAAGATCCCAGAACTCATATTCCCTGGCTGATATTGACATCTGCCTGACCTC
>JAVEZD010000261.1:0-2507 GCA_034003165.1 Bacteroidales bacterium
AACTTTCGGTAAATAAGGATACAGAGTTTTCGGTAACAATGGTGCAGAGTTTTTTCAACTTCAAGTGATCACTTGAAGTTGAAAAAATCAACTTTACCGGGATAATAAAATTCCGGAACTATGAATGAGTTTTTTAACAAGTTGATTATGTACCATCAGATCCATAAGATGTCAAGAGATGGCTGGAGTAAATCCAGGATATCTGAGTTTTTAGGCATAAACTGGCGCACAGCATCTAAGTATTTAAAGATGAGCGAGGAAGCGTTCCTTGTTTTCATTGAAGACCAGAGCAACCGGCAGAAGTTGTTGGGACCTTTCGAGGGTTTTGTAAAGATCAAGCTTGAGAAGTATCCTGATACCAAGGCTGCCCAGATGCATGACTGGCTTAAGGAGCACTACCCCGATTTTCCGGAGGTAACCCCTAAGACTGTTTACAATTTTGTGATGTATGTCCGTCAACGACACAATATCCCAATACCGGATACGCAGCGGGAGTATAGTATTGTAGAGGAGCTCCCCTGGGGTAAGCAGGCCCAGTCCGACTTCGGTGAGTACAACATGCGGGATGGTCAGGGCAAGCGAGTCAAGGTATACTTCTTTACCATGGTTCTTTCCCGCAGCCGCTGTAAGTATGTGTTCCTCTCGCTGACCCCATTTACTTCGGTCCTTACGGTTTATGCCCACATTAAAGCCTTTGAGTATTTTGGGGGCATCCCTAAAGAGATCGTTTATGACCAGGACAAGGTACTGCTGGTCGACGAGAACCTGGGTAACCTGATCCTAACCGAAGTATTCCAGGCTTTCGTCCGGTCGATGCCTTTTGACCCTGTTTTTTGTCGTAAGTCGGATCCAGAAAGCAAGGGAAAGATAGAGAACGTGGTCAGATATGTTAAGCATAACTTCCTTTATAACCGGCCTTTCTCGGACATTGAGACCTTGAACCAGGAGTGTTTGGGATGGTTGAGCCGTACGGCTAATGGGATGTCTCACTCTTTTACTATGGAGAAGCCAAGGGATCAACTGTTGCTTGAACAAGAGCATCTGCAGTCGATCCCTGCCTATGTCTTCGACGAGCCAGAACCTGTTTTCCCTGTTCGCAAGCATAATGTTGTGTATTACAAAAAGAACTGGTACACCGTTCCGGAAGGAACGTATCAGGGCCGGGGAACCAAAGTAACTATCCTTGCAGATGGAGGTGAACTAATCATAAAAGACTTAAACGGCAAGCAACTTGCTACCCATGAGATCTGTTATGGCCGTGGCAGACTCATCTCTAATACTGATCACAAAAGGGATAAGTCAAAAAAGATCGATGCACTGATGCTGGATGTGGCTGTGCTTTTTCCGGATAATGACAGTGCATTAATGTACCTGGAAAAGATCCGCAAAGAAAAACATCGATATGCCCGGGACCAGTTCCAGCATATCCGTGGGTGTGTTGAAAGGGCCGATGTGGATATCGCCGGCAAAACACTCCACATGTGCATTGAAAGAGGAATATATGATGCCAGGGACTTCGAGGCAGTAATGAATATGTACCTGGATCAGAGAAAGGCCAATGGCACCTCCATGCCTGAGATGAAGAATATCTCCTTGAGCATCAATAAAAAGATCTCTGAGATCACACCCAATACAAGCAATATCCTGGACTATGAAAAAATAATGAAGAACTGATATGGAGAAGAAGCAACTGATTATTGATTACTGTCGCCGGTTCCGGCTAAGTGGCATTGCCAACAGCCTGGACCCGGTGATATCACAGGCTGAGACCGAACAGATAAGTTACCTCGATTATACGGTCAGGTTCCTGGCCACAGAGGCTGCTCACAGGGAAGCCCGTGACCTGGAGCGACGAACCAGGACTGCCAGGCTGCCCATGTCCCATGACCTGCATCACTATGATTTTACCGTCGATAACGGCCTTTCTAAGACTCAGCTCAACCAACTCCGGGAGTTGAACTGGATCGAGCAACTTTTTAATATCGTATTAATGGGTCCCTCCGGAACAGGTAAAACATTTATCGCTGCCGGGCTATGTAACGATGCCATCAGACACGGACTAAAGGCATACTTCAGAACTATGGACGATATCTCACATATGCTGAAAATGAAGGATATTACCCGCTCGGCTGCCGCTGATTACAAACGTCTTTCCAAAGCCCATCTGATTGTTATTGATGATATTATGATGTTCCCACTTGAAAAAGGGACCGCAGTCAGCCTGTTTAACTTTATAAATAATCTATATGAAAGTACCTCTTTCATTATCACAACCAACAAGGCCCCTAAACAATGGGCTCAAATGCTTGATGATGAGGTGCTGGCATCTGCCTTGCTTGACAGGTTACTTTATCGATGTGAGGTAATAAATTTATCCGGAATGGGATACAGAATGAAGAACAGAAAAACAATTTTTAGCTAATGAAATTTTTACTAAGTTTAAACCAATAAGAGTTGTGTACTATTGTTACCATTTTCTCTGCACTCTTATTTACCGAAAACTCTGC